>NZ_JANQCW010000003.1:0-136679 GCF_024723635.1 Campylobacter sp. W0066.1
TAACTATAGCTATTAATGCAATAATAACTTGTTGGAATAAAACTTTATTAACTGCATCAGTATATACAGATTCATCTGTAATAGAACAAACTATGTATTTAGGATTTAAAGTTTGATTACAAGTAATAACTTGAGTTTTACCTGCTCCATCTTTAGCATAGAATAAAGTTTCTTCTTTATTTGGATCAACTAAATCAGGATTTGTTTTGATGGCATTAGCTATGTTGATACTTAAATCTGTTTTGGTGAGCATTCTTTTTTGATCTTCGTGGAAGATTACTACACCATCTTTATCATATACACCCGCATAAGAACTATCAGAATGTCCTAGGGCCAAAACATCTTTAGAGAAAGTGTTAAGGTTGTAAACTCCACTTACCACACCTATGAATTTATTATCATTAAAAACTGGAATAGAATATGTCACAACTACTTGTCCATTCAAAACTATACTTTTATAAGGATCAGTAACAATTAGTTTTCCTGCTGCTTTAGCCTCTTTATACCACGGTCTTGTTCTTGGATCAAATTTATTAGGATTATTATGAAGATTAAATTTAGTATCAATTTGATAATCCTTACCTGAATCCTCTAAACCAAAATGAACAGTATCAAAGCCACCTGATCTTTTTGCGGTGTCTAAAACACTAAAAATTTCCCTATCATTAGCATTATATGCAATTTTGCTTAAACTATGCGCTAGTGACTCTATGATAATTCTTTTGCTATTTGAATAACTTGAGTACATATAATTAACATCATGCATAGTTTTTTTCTGAATTTCCTCAAGATAATAACTTGTGCTTTGCTTAGACTCATAATAACTAATCACATTAACTACTATTAATATAACAGCTATTAAAAAACAAGCTATAGTTGTAAGTCTATTAGAAAGACTATTAAATTTAAACATTAATGCTCCTTGTAATAATTTATTAAAAATTTAGCAAAATTAAAATAAATTATTAATAAAAGAATAAAAATAATTATAAATTATGACAAAATATTTGCTTATTATTTAAAATTATATTCTGTCCTTTATGGGAGGTAAAATTAGGGATATAGGCATAGCCACTAATAGGATTTATAACAATGCATACATGCTCATTTTGGTTATTAGATAATCTTATAATGCAATCATTATTAAAAGAAGCAAGTTTATCATAAACACGTGTTGCGTTTTTTAAAGGCGTATATAAACGGCCATAATCATCAAAAACTAAACGCGTACTTCCTTTACAAGCACCTTCAAATAAAACCTTAGATATACCATAAGTTTTTTCTATGTTGTATTTTAAATTTGCTTTGAAATCATTTTGATTGATCACACCACTTTGACCTGAATTCATTAATATATCTGGATTAATAAGATCAACAGCTATTTCTCTGTCTTTATTGATCATATTTTTACCTATGTTTGCATTACCATCGCCGTTTTTATCTAAAAAAATGGTATAGGTTTGCTCGTTATTGGTAGCAGATTTTGAGCGTATAAAATACAGTTGCCATTTGGCCTTAAACCACTCTCGTTTTGCAATGTTAAATTCTTTAACTCTAAAATCATTTTGCATTAAAGCTAAGTGTCTTGTGTATTTAATATCATTTAAAACTTGCTCAGCTCCCAAACGCAAATAATCAGGCTTATAATAAACATAAGCCATAGAAAATAATAAAGATAATATAATACAAACAAAAACTAGTTCTATTAAAGTGAAAGCTTGTTTCATTTTATAGAATAATATACTTTATGCTTGCCCAAACTAACATAAATATTACTAGCTTTTTTGCTAGAATGAAGTTCTAACTTACCTTTAGAAATATCATAGAATTTAAGCCTTAAGGCTAGTTCTTTATCTTGTGTAGCAATATGCGTGAGATTGTGTTGTTTTAAGTTTAGAGCTAGTTCTTTGGCTATGTGATAATCATAGGCAAAATGTTTTTTGGGATCTTTTAATAAATAATAAAAACTTTGATTAAAAATGATACCAAGATAAAAAAATAGTAAGAAAACTAAAGAGCATTCTATAAAAATTTTATGTTTTAAGCGCAATTGTGGCATTCTTGAGCGATAAGAAGACATTAAATAACGAACTAATAATGGAGTACAAACCACACAAAAAGGTAAAAAATCTTCTAAAAAAAGCCTTTGTCTTATGGAAAAAATTAAACAAAAAACAAAAGTACTTGCGCTAATAAACCATAAAAGCGGCTTATCATCTTGCAAAAGAACTCTATAAACAACATAAAAAAAATAAAGAAAAATCAAAGGCGAAAAACAAGCTGCGAAAATACCCAAAGTATCCAAAAAATACCCCTTAGGTTTTCCACTTGCATCAAACCCATAAACACTCATTGCAATAGCAAATAAAATCAAAGAACATATAATAAGTAATTTATCTTTTTTATAAATAGCATAGAAGAAAAAAGACAAGTATAAAATTGCAAAATTTCCATCTACAAAAAGAACTAAAACTAATAAAACATAAAATAAAAATATTTTCTTATATTCAAATAATACTAAAATTAAAAGTGTGAAAAATATCACAATGCTTGATTCATTAATAAGCAAAGCACTAGCTACACTACCAGGGAGTAATATAAAAAGAACCACAGAAATAAAGGCATCAAAAGAAGTTTTGGTATATTTTAAAGCTAAAATGTATAATAAAACACAACTTAAAGAGTGCAATAAAACAAAAGGAAGTCTTAATCCAAAATCATTTTGACCAAAAAGAGTGGTGCCTAATCTAGCGATCATAGCAATTAAGCTATGATCATAAAAATAAATTTGTGCTTCATTGTAGCTTATAGATAAAGTGCTTATGCCATACAATAAAGCACAAAAATCAAAAAATAAAACGGCTAGCAAATACCTTTTCATTTTTGATTAGTCAAGTTTTACAGGACCATTACTTGCATGAGATTGTAAAAATCTTAAAATTCTATCTTTTTCTGCGTCAGTAATTTTTGCAAAACCTTGCATAGCAGATAAGTATGCATCCCATTCTTCCATTAAATGTTCTTTAGGTTTATGCGCTGCGTGACAACTTGTACAAGTATCATAATAAGTTAATTCTATCTCATCCCAGGCAAGAATTTCTTGATCGGTTAAATCTTTACTTTTAACTAAAAATTCCATTTCATTGCTTGCATTTTTAGCATTTAAAGTAAGTAAAAGATAAATTCCATCTTTGGTATAAGCAAGGCTTTTTGGATTTGACTCCACAACCTCGCCTTTAACTTTGATTAAAGAATATTCACCCTCTTCTTTTATAAGCTCTACTTTAGAGCCTTCATAAATTTGTCCTACTACTTTTTTACTAGCACTATCTAAAAGATCTACTTTTTCATTAAAAATAAACATATCTTTAGCAAATAAAGCACTAGCTAAAAAAGTCCATACTAATATAATTTTCTTCATTATTAAGCTCCTATAATTTCTGGTGGTGTAGTTGAGTTATAAGGTTTTATAACTTCTTTTAGTTTTTTAATACCCACTAGACAAGTATTTACACTAGTTGCTTGAGCCATAGTTGAAGTTGGTCTTGAGCTTGTTAAAACATTTACATGACCTGCATTACATCTTGGCTTGCTATCGCTTACATCTTCAGGATCATACCAAGCACCCTCTTGAATACTAATAACCCCTTCCATGATATTATCTGTTACAAAAGCACCTGCTAAAAGTGATCCACGATCGTTATATACTTCTACAACTTCCCCATGAGTAATACCAAGTTTTTTAGCATCATTTGTATTTATCATCACAGGCTCTCTACCTTGAATTTTATATAAATCTCTCACCCAGGTATTATCAAGCTGAGAATGCACTCTATATCTTGGATGTGGGCTTACTAAATGGAAAGGATATTTTTTAACTAATTTTTCATTACCTAACCACTCAGCCGGCTCAAACCAAGTTGGATGTGCTTTAAAGTCTTCCAAGCTATATTTTTCAAATTTTGGTGAATAAATTTGAATTTTTCCACTTTCTGTTGCAAGTTTATTTGCTACAGGATCAGCTCTAAATTCAGAGTGTCTTACGAAGTTATAGGCTTCTTTTGGGGTTTCAAAATGAATAAAACCTTGTTTCCAAAAATCAGCAAATTCCATATAATAAGGGCAGTCACTTCTACCATAAAAACCTTCAAGCCATTGTTGTTTAGTTTTACCACCGGTGAATTTTTTATGTTCTCTCTCACCTATTCTTTTTGCTAATTCTTCAAAAATATCATAGTCATTTCTACTTTCAAAATAAGGCTCGATTACTTTTTTCATAGCATAAACATAATCTTGAGAATAAGAACCACCAAAACTAATATCATCTCTTTCTAAAGTTGTAGTTGAAGGCAATACAATATCAGCCATTTTTGCCATAGGTGTCCACCAAGGCTCATGGACGATTAATATATCAAGTGTTCTTAAAGCTTTAATAAGCTCATTTGTATCCGGATGATGGCCTAATACAGAAGCACCCACTACATACATCATTTTGATTTTTGGATAGGTGATTTCTTTGCCTTTAAATTTAACTGTTTTACCTGGATTTAAAATTGCCTCTGAAACTCTACTTGCAGGAATATTAGTATCAAGATTATTTTTACCTTGTGGTAAGCCTACTGGTAATCTTACACCTGAAAATGCTTGTCCACCACCTGAATAATGCATAGAAAAACCAAATCCACCACCAGGTAGACCTACTTGACCTATCATAGAAGCTAAAACCATTAAAGTCCAATCAGCTTGTTCGCCATGGTGCGCTCTTTGCATAGCCCAGTTACCTGCTAAGAAAGTTCTATTTTTTACAAAAGTATCTGCTAATGCGGTAATAACTTTTTCTTCAACACCGGTAATATTTGCAGCCCAAGCTGGAGTTTTATCAATACCATCAGTTTTTCCAAGTAAATAAGGTAAGAATTTGTCAAAACCATCAGTATATTTTTCAATGAATTTTTTATCGTATTTTCCACTTTTATATAAATAATTCATCATACCAAGCATTAAAGCTACATCGGTATTTGGACGAATTTTAATCCACTGGGCATTTAAAATTTCTGCTGTTTGAGTGTATTGAGGATCAATAGTAATAAATTTGATATTTGATTTGCTGTATTTTTTATAATACTCATCATTACCACGATTTGCAACTTTAAAGTCAATTTGGTTACATTTATAAAGATCGGCTCCCCATAAAACATAAACTTGAGTATTTTCTAAAATAACTTCATGAGAAGTTTGTAAAGAATAAACTTCTAAATCCCCTACTATACTAGCATTAACCTTACCAGCAGCTCCATTACTATACTCTCCATCAGTGCCGATATGACCACCTAAAGCAGTATTAAAAAACCTTCCTGCTACTGAGTTACAATTGTGCAATAAACCTACATGCCCCCAAGCACCATAACTTGCATTAAATAAATTTTCAATAGGAGTTTCTTTTAATTTTTGCAATACAAGCTCTAAAGCTTTTTCCCAACTTACTCTTACAAAAGGCTCTTTACCTCTTAATTTAGGTCTTTTCTTTCCTTCTAAAAAACTTTTTCTAACACAAGGATATTTTACCCTAGTATCTGAATAAGTTCTATCAATGATAGCATCAGTGATAATAGAAGGATGTTTGTCAGATTGTTGTGGTGTAACTTTTACAAGTTTTCCCTCTGAATTTACTTCAGCCCAAAAAGCACCAAAGTGAGTTGCGTGAGGAATTTTTTTAGTATCATAAAATTTAGTTCCCTCGCTTGCAGCCATTAAAGGATTAACCGAAGCAATCGCTGAAGTAGCAGCAAGTCCTTTTAGAAATTTTCTTCTTGTTAAACTCATAAGACATCCTTTCTTAACAAAATAAAGTCAAAATAATATTATAACATTTGTATTTGATTTAAAGCTAAATTTTAATACTCCAAAAAAAGTCAATCCACTCTTTAGCTTCTTTTATATAAAACTCAGGGATTAATAATGCTGAAGGCTTATAAAAAACACTTGCTACTTTGAGTTCTAAATGAGGATATTTTTCCATTAAAACTCTTTTGATTTCTATCATAGTTTCACCACTATCTATAATATCATCTACCAAAAGAATTTTTTTATACGAACTAAGATCAGGGATATTAAAAATTTTAATCGTATCTAACTTTTGGGTATCTTCATAGTGAATAGAATTTAAAGAAAATAAATTTCTATTACCCATACCTTCTGCTAAAAAATGACCCAAAGTCATACCACCTCTTGCAATGGCAAGTAATACATCAGGATTAAATTCTTCCTTAATTTTGCGCGTAAAAGGAATAATTTCTTTTTGAAATTCTTCATAAGCATAATAATACATAATCACTTCCTATAAAAATTGTAATAAAAATACTAATAATGAAATCGCACTTAATACAATAATACCAAGATTAATTTTATCAAATTCTTTTTGCATAATACGCATAAATAAATACGCAATAAATCCAAAAGCAAAACCTGTAGTAATAGAATAAGTTAGTGGCATCATAATGATAATAAAAAACGCACTTACTGCTATAGCTTTATCTTTAAAATTAATATTTGCAACTTCCATAAACATTAAAACACCAACAAGTACCAAAATAGGATAAATAGAATTTGCAGGAATAGCTTTAAATACTGGCAGTAAAAATAAAGTAAAAACAAAACATATAGCAGTAACTAAAGCTGTAAGTCCTGTCCTACCTCCTGCTTCTACCCCTGCTGAGCTTTCCACAAAAGCAGTTACAGTAGAAGTTCCAACAACTGCTCCCATAGCTGAACTTGCTGCATCAGCACCTAAGGTTTTACCTAATTTTTTCTCACCTTGCTTTGGATCATCAAATATTTTTCCTCTTGAGCCTACACCTGTGATTGTGCCCACACTATCAAAAAGCTGAGTAACAAAAAAAGTAAGTACTATAGGAATCATACTAAGCTCTAAAGCTCCTTTAATATCAAGCTTGCCAAATATAGCACTTAAACCATTATCTCCACTAATAACTGGCAAAGATAAAAGTTGCTCAGGAAACTTGGCTCCATCAATACCAAAAATCCAAGCACATAAGGCACTTACAAAAACAGCTAAAATAAATGCGGCTTTAATCCTCCAAGCCCAAAAAACAAAAACCAAAAACAAGCCAAACAATCCAAAAAGCACTTTAGTGCTTGAAAAATCACCCAAACCTACTAAGGTTGCTTCGCTTTTGGTGATAATCCCCATTTGCACAAGTCCCATAAAGGCTATAAAGGTTCCAATACCTGCTGATATGGCTTTTCTTAAATCATTTGGTATGCTTTTTATCACCCAAATTCTAAAATTAGTAAAAGATAATAAAGTAAAAACAATACCCGATAAAAACACCGCTCCCAAAGCACTTTGCCAAGGAATTTGATAGGTATTACACACGCTAAAAGTAAAATACGCATTTAGCCCCATACCCACACTCATAGCCACAGGAGTATTAGAGAAAAAAGCACTAAAAGTAGTAGCTATAATAGTTACTAAAGCAGTTGCAACAATTAAAGCTTCTAGTGGCATACCTGAATTACTCATAATATTTGCATTAACCGGTATGATATAAATCATTGCTAAAAAAGTAGCAATACCTGCATAAATTTCAGTTTTTACATCACTATTATGTTCTTTAAGTTTAAAAAAATCCATTTTTATCCTTAATAAGTTTTTAATTCATTATACAAACTATCTCGTTCTATCGCTATATAACCTGAGCTTTGAATCATTTCTATAAAAGTTTTTAAACTCAAGCCATTTGAACTTTTTGCCCCACCTGCACTTTGTATACTTTCTTTTTCTATAGTACCATCTAAATCATTTGCACCAAAATCTTGAGCTACCATAGCTAAATTTATACCCATGGTTGCCCAATAAGCTTTAATATTTTTAATATTATCAAGCACTATCCTTGCTATAGCTAAGGTTTTTAAAATTTCTACCGAGCCAAGTGGTTTTTTACCTGTAATAAAACTATTATCTTGTTGCCAAACCAAAGGAATAAAAGCATTAAAACCACCGGTTTGATCTTGAAGATTTCTTAATCTTATCATGTGATTAATTCTATTTTCTCTGCTTTCTATATGCCCAAAAAGCATTGTGGCGTTACTTTGTCTGCCTTTTTCATGCCAAAGTTTATGAATTTTTAACCAATTTTCACTACTTACTTTACCATGACAAATTTTTTTTCTAATTTCTTCATCAAAAATTTCAGCCCCACCACCTGGCATAGAATCAACGCCGTATTCAAGCATTTTTTCTATCACTTCTTCATAGCTCATATTAAAAGCCCTGCTTAAAAAATCAACCTCAGCAGCAGTTAGGGCTTTAATATGTAAAAATGGATATTTTTCTTTAATCATTTTAAAAATTTCCAAATACCATTGCCATGAAGTGTTTTTATTATGCGCTGAAACGATATGAATTTCTTTGGTATCTCTCAAAACTGTTTCATCGACTATTTTCATTATCTCTTCGTGCGACATAGTGTAAGGATTAGGATTTTTCCTATGTGCTGAAAAAGCACAAAATTTACAAGTATCAGCACATATATTTGTAGGATTAATATGGCGATTAATATTAAAATAAACCTTTTTACCATGCAAATTAGTTCGAATTCTTTGTGCATATTTGCCTAAAGTAAAAAGCTCTAAATCCCAAAGCTTATTAGCTTCTTCTTCATTTAATCTTTCTTGTTTTTCTAGTTTTTCTATAATTGTTTGCATATTCTTACCATTTTTTAATTTTAAATTACAATTATAGTTTCTACTTACTTAAAATTTAATACAAAGTATTTTTGGTATGATATTAAAAATCAAAATAAAGGGATTATTATCAAAAATGAATATGCAAAAAATTCAAAAATTAAAAAATTCTTTAAAAGATTATGAAGCTTATTGCTCTAGACTTTTTTTAAAACAAGGCTCGTTTAGTTTTTACCACTCTAAAGAAATTGATCGTTTTATAGAAGATGTTTACGAGCTTGTTTTGAGTGATTTTTTCGATGATTATTTTCCACATAATGATAAATTCCCTTTTTGTATTATCGCTATTAAACAATATGCTAAAATGAATTTAAGTATAAAAGAAAATGTTGATTTATTGCTTATTTATAAAGATATAAAAGCTTATAATACCAAGCCTTTAATGAAAGCATTCATTACTTCTTTAAATGATATTAATTTAAATATCAATTATCAAATTTGTGAAATAAATGGACTTTGCAATATAGCCAAAAATGAGCTAAAACAAAATATTTTACAATATCGTTATATTTGTGGATCTAAAATTTTATTCAAACAAATCAAAGAAAAAATTTCTCAAGCTCAAGATGAGTTAAAAGAAGAATTTGCTTTGAAAATCTTGCAAGAATTTAACCCATATCATCAACCTTTAATCAAGCAAGAATTTGATATTAATAAAAATTTTGGTGGTTTAGATGAGCAACTTGATATAGAAAACTTAAGTATATTATTTAAAGATTCTCCTAAAAATTATATGCTTAATTTTATCAACGAAAAAGAATTAAGTGAATTTAAACTTGCAAGTGATTTTTTATTTTCACTTAAATGCGCAATGAATCTTTTAGAAGGCAAAAACACTAATTTATTTTTAATACAAAATTCACAAGAACTTGCTAACTTGATGCAAAAAAAAGAAAAGAAAAATTTAGATCTTAAATCCATACTTATTCAAAAAGCTATGCAATGCATGCAAACTTGTGGAATTTATACGCAATTTTTAGCAAGGTGCATCCAAGAAAAACACTATAAAGATAGTAAGCTTTATGAAACACAAGATAGCTTTTTTACTTATTCTAACAAAAGTGAAAACCTAAGCTTGATATTAAATCAACTTTTAAAATTAGATGATAAAGATTATAATTTTGATATCAAACTCATTTTTGCATTAAAAAGAGCAGAAAATAAAGATGAAAATTTAGAATTATTCAAGAAAATTTTAGAAAGAAAGCATTCTTTTGCTCTTTTAAAACTTCTTGCTGATGCTAATATTTTAAAAGATTTTTGCAAACCTCTTACTCAAAGTAAATTTTTACTCGAAGAAGAAGGTGTTTATAGCGCGTTAGATAGAGCATTACTTTGCTTAAAATACTTTGAAGAAAAAGATTACGACTTTGATGAAAATACACTTTTAATAATAAAACTCACTATACTTTTAAGCGCTATTCACGAAGAAAATGAAATTTCTTTAGCAAATATTTACAGAGCTTATGTAGGAAAATTCCAAGTTGATAATGAACTTTTAGATTTTGGCTTAAGATTGTATAAAAATTTTAACGCTTTTAAAGACATTATAGAAAAAGAAGATATTTATAATTCTACTATTGTTTTAAATTTTATTTCCAAATTAAATGATACTCATACCTTAAAAACCTTACATCTTTTATCTTTTTGCAATGCCAAAGCTTTGGGTATAGAAAATCATTTTTATTATAAAAGCTTAGAAAGATTGTTTCAAAATGCACTAGAAGGTTTTGAGGATGAGAATTTAATTGATGAGAGTCAAAGAAGAGTAAAAAAAGAACAAACCCTAAAAAGAAGTAAGGCTTTTTTAGATCTTGATGAGCAAACTCAAGATAATATCACTCATATTAAATCTAATCTCTTTTTTATAAAAAATAGTTTTGAAAAAATCATTAAAATAGCACAAATTGCACAAAAAGAAAATTTTACTTTTTGGCTTGATAATCAAGATAATTTTACCCTAGAGCTTATAATGAATAGAAAAAACAATCTTGAAAATATACTCAATACTTTAAGTTCTTTAAATTTAGTCTTTATGAGTTTCTTTGAATTATTTGATGAAAAAGTTTATTTGAAATTTGAATATTCAGATATAGTAAGCGATAATCAAAAACAAAGTTTAGAAAATTTACTTAATTCTAAATTACATTTAAAAGTACAAAAAAAGGCAAAAAAACCAAACATTAAAAAAGATGAATTAAAATTAGACATGAATTATTCCAAAAGCTATGCCAAAATAACCTTAAACACAAAAGATCAAAAAGGTTTAATGGCTTATGTGATGGATGTGCTTGCAAGATATGATATTATCTTAAGCGCAGCAAAAATTCAAACCATAAAAGAAAGAACGCGAAATGTTTTGATTTTGCATAAAAATGAAAGCTTGCAAGATCATAAAGATCAAATTCTTAAATCACTAATAAGCGAGTAAAAGATGTGTGGAATAGTAGGTTATATAGGAACTAAAGAAAAGAAAAAAATCATATTAGAAGGCTTAAAAGAGCTTGAATATAGAGGTTATGATAGTGCTGGTATAGCAGTAATGAAAGATGGGGAATTAGACTTTTTTAAAGCGGTTGGAAAATTAGAAAATTTAGCTAATAAAACTGCTAATTTTAATAGTGATGGCTTTGGGCTTGCTATAGGTCATACGCGTTGGGCAACTCATGGAAAACCAACTGAAATAAACGCTCATCCGCATTTAGGACAATACTCTTGTGTAATACATAATGGAATCATAGAAAATTACCAAGAATTAAAAACAAAGCTCACACAAGAAGGTATTAATTTTCTAAGTCAAACCGATACTGAAGTTATTGTACATTTATTTGAATACTATGCAAGCAATTTAGAACCATTTGAAGCTTTTAAAAAGACTATAGCTGAACTAAAAGGTGCTTTTGCAATTTTACTTGTGAGCAAAAAAGATCCTAATACAATTTATTTTGCTAAAAATGCAGTGCCACTCATCATCGGAAAAAATGGCGATGAGAATGAATATTATTTTGCATCAAGTGATGCGCCTTTAGTTTCTTTAGTGGATAAAGTAGCTTATCTTGAAGATGGGGATTATGGATATGTGAATTTAAACGAATGCAAAATTTGCCATGATCAAGCTTGCATACAACCTACTTTTGTAGCTTTAAGTCAAGATAAAAGTTATGCTCAAAAAGATGGTTATAGATTTTTCATGGAAAAAGAAATCTATGAGCAAAGTAGAGTTTTAGGTGAAGTTTTAATGGGACGCTTGCAAGGTGAGCAGATTGTTTTTGAAGATATAGATGAAACTCTTATACAAAACATAGATGAAATCACACTTTGTGCTTGTGGCACAAGTTATCATGCAGCATTAAGCGGGGCTTATTTGCTTGAAAGACTTGCAAAGATTAAAACTAAAGTTGAAGTAGCAAGCGAATTTAGATACAGAGAAGCCATTATAGGCAAAAATACTCTTTTTATAGTAATCTCTCAAAGCGGTGAAACAGCTGATACACTAGAAGCTTTAAAAATAGCAAAAGCACAAGGAGTTAAAACTTTAGCAATATGTAATGTGGATAATTCTAATATCGTGCGTTTGGCTGATATATCATTACTTACTAGAGCGGGCATTGAAAAAGGTGTGGCTTCAACTAAAGCTTTTGCCACTCAAGTAGCAACTTTATGGATGCTTGCAATCTATCTTGCACAAAAAGCAAATTTGGATATGAGTAAAGAAATCAAAGCTCTAAGAAGCTTACCAAGTATAGTTAAAGTTGAACAAAACTTGCATGAAAAAGTACACAGAATTTCAAAAAGATACCTACATGGACATGGCTTTTTCTTTATAGGAAGAGATGTATTTTATCCACTAGCACTAGAAGGGGCTTTAAAATTAAAAGAAATTTCATACTTACATGCTGAAGGCTATCCAGCAGGAGAGATGAAACATGGGCCTATTGCCCTAGCAGATAGTGAGCTTTTTACCGTTGCACTAATGCCGCAAAATTGTCTTTATGAAAAAACCAAATCAAATGTAGAAGAATTAGCTGCAAGGGATTCTACCTTACTTGCTATTTCTCCACTTGATTTTGACTTAAGCGATGATTTTATAAGAACTTCAAAACAAGAACATTACATGTGTGAATTTTTTGAAATGATGGTGATTTTACAGCTTCTTGCTTTAGAAGTTTCTATAAGACTTGGCAATGATGTGGATATGCCAAGAAATCTAGCAAAAAGCGTTACTGTAGAATAAATATTTTGTGTAGTTTTTTCAAAACTACACTTTTTTAAAAAATTTTATAAATACTTCTTAAATTATAAGCAAACTTTAGGGATTATTTGGTTTAAATATCATATCTTATTTTATTACAAGGAAAAGCCATGGAATATAGAATCGAACACGATACTATGGGAGAGATTAAAGTTCCTAATGATAAATATTGGGGTGCACAAACTGAAAGAAGTTTTGAAAATTTTAAAATTGGTTGCGAAAAAATGCCAAAAGTTTTAATTTATGCTTTTGCAAATCTTAAAAAATCTTTGGCTTTAGTTAATAACAAACTTGGTAAATTAGACGATGCTAAAAAAGATGCTATTGCGCAGGCTTGCGATGAGATTGTAGCAGGAAAATTTGATGATAATTTCCCATTAGCAATATGGCAAACAGGTTCAGGCACTCAAAGTAATATGAATATGAATGAAGTTATAGCAAATCGTGCTACTGAAATTATGGGCGGTGATTTTAGAAAAGAAAAACTTGTTCATCCAAATGATCATGTAAATATGAGCCAAAGCTCAAATGATACTTTTCCAACTGCTATGAGTATAGTTTCAGTAGAGCAGGTAGAAAAAAAACTTATCCCTGCTTTAGATGAGCTTATTGCAACTTTTGAAAAAAAAGTAAAAGAATTTGAAGGGATTATTAAAATAGGAAGAACTCACCTTCAAGATGCTACACCGCTTACCCTAGCTCAAGAATTTAGTGGATATCTTTCTATGTTACTTCACTCAAAAGAGCAAATCATCACTTCTTTGCCTACATTAAGAGAGCTTGCAATAGGCGGGACAGCTGTTGGCACAGGATTAAATGCTCATCCAGAACTTAGTGAAAAAGTAAGTGAAGAATTAAGCAAGCTAATAGGTACTAAATTTGTTTCAAGTCCAAATAAATTCCATGCGCTAACAAGCCATGATGCCATTAATTTTACCCATGGAGCTATGAAAGGTTTAGCTGCAAATTTAATGAAAATAGCAAATGATATTAGATGGTTAGCAAGTGGCCCTAGATGTGGTCTTGGAGAGTTAAACATACCTGAGAACGAACCAGGAAGTTCTATCATGCCAGGCAAGGTTAATCCTACTCAGTGTGAAGCTTTAACCATGGTTGCAGTGCAAGTTATGGGAAATGACGCAGCTATTGGTTTTGCAGCAAGTCAAGGAAATTTCGAGCTTAATGTTTTCAAACCTGTGATTATTTATAATTTTTTACAAAGCCTTGATTTATTAGCTGATGCTATGCATTCATTTAATATCCACTGTGCTGTTGGCATAGAACCAAATAAAGAAAAAATAGATCATAATTTACATAATTCTTTAATGCTAGTAACTGCATTAAATCCACACATTGGCTATGAAAATGCAGCTAAAGTAGCAAAAAATGCTCACAAAAAAGGCATTTCCTTAAAAGAAAGTGCTATGGAACTTGGCTTAGTAAGTGAAGAAGACTTTACTAAATTTGTAGATCCTACAAAAATGATAGGACCAAAAAAATAATCAAAAGACTAGGAATAATCCTAGTCTTTTCTTGAGGTTTAGTATGATTTATGAAAATGATTTTTTATTTATAGAAAAAGAAAATTCTCAAATTCCTTGGGTGAAAATTTTTACTAAAGAAAATTACAGAGAATTAAGTGATTGTCCAACCTTTTTACAAAATATGCTTTTTCAGTATGTTTTAGCTTGCGAATTAAGCCTTAGAGAGTATTATAACCCAGAAAAAATCAACATAGCTTCCTTTGCAAACTATGTACCAAGAGTACATTTTCATGTTATGGCACGTTTTAAAGAAGATGGATTTTTTCCTGAAAGTATGTGGGGAAAACAGCAAAGAGAAATTAAAGATTTAAATTTACCTGATTTTGATGGATTTGTATCGATATTACTTAAAAAAATAAAAAATATTTATGTTTAAAAAATTTATTAATTCTAGCTATCTAGCTTTATTAAATCATCCACTTGGAGTTATTTTTTATTTATGTTTTTGGTTTTTTATAGCATTTTTTTATAGTTCATATCAAACTAGTATTTTTTTACTTTTAACCCTATTTATAATTTTTTGCGAAACATTCACTAGCCCAAAAAACAATTTAATACAAAATTATAAAAACTTGAAAAATTTATGGGTTGGATTTTTTGGACTAATTTTTTATATATTTTTGAATTTTATCTTTAAAAAAGATAGTGTGGAAAATAATTTAATATTTCTTACCGATAATACTTTATATATTTCCTTAACAATAGCTCTTGTGGCTTTGGTATGCGCAAGAAAATTACATGATTTCAATTATTTTCATCATTTTTTAGCTGCCCTTTTTTTTAGCATAAGCTTTTGGCTTATTTTTGGTGTATTTTTAGCTATATTTTATAGTTCGTTTAATTTTTTATTTGATATTTCTTCAAGTAAACTAAATTCTCATGTTTTGTCGTTGTGGATTTTTAGCGCTGGAATTTTTTCTTTATTTTTACTTGGCAATTTTACTTCATATAATTTTAATAAAATTTTTATATTTATACTAAATATTTTTAGTGCTTTATATATTATCATGCTTTTTTCTTATAGTTTAGGAGTATTTTTTAATCTTTTAGAAAGTCTTAGTATAGTTCATTTATGTCTTTGGTTTGGTAATTTTTTATTAATTAATCTTTGGATAAATTTATCTTCTTATAAAATCAAAAAAGCATTACTCTATGCGTTTTTTATTGTAGTACTATCATTAAATATTTTCGTATTTTATGCTATTATAATTAGAATTGCACAATATGGCTTTACACCAGAACGCTTGGCAGTATTGGCTTTAAATTTATGGCTTTTGATTGCAAATTATCTAAGCGTGTTTAAACAAAAAGTAGCATTAAAATTTTCTTTTTATCTACTTGCACTTATGGCGCTGTTTTTAGGATTTTTTGCAAATTACATAAGTTTTTCTTCACAAAAATACCAATTGCAAAAATTAGAAAGCTCTATACACTCTTTAGAGCTTGACTATATTCAAAGTAAGCAATACTACAATCAAATTAAAAATATCAAAAATACCTTACACGATCTTGATAAAAATTATAATAACAACTATAGTTTTGATGATTTTTTAAAAACTTATAATTTAACTCATTTAAAGCCACAAAAGATAGAATTTCACAATATGTCCAAAAAATTTCATCCAAAATACTCTAAATTAAAAGAAAATTATGATGAAGTATTATTTGATTTTATTGCTAATACAAGTGAATTTAAATATTTTATGAAGATTGATGATAACACCTTGTATTTTTTACTTCAAGAAAAAGAACTTTTAAAGCTTAAAAATTTTGACAAAGTCTTAAAAAACTACCAGAAAAATTCACAATTAAGTTACAGACTTAATAATGGCTCATCTTTGATTTTTATCCCTTTAGAATTTAATATTAACATAAAAGGTCAAATAACTTTTTTTAAAACTCATGTTTTTATTAAAAACAGCAAATAAATCATTTAATATAACAAACTAAAATATCAAAAAAGAAAGGTTTAAACTATGAAACAGTTGTTGTTTTTACTTACACTTTGCTCATTTGCATTTTCCACACAATGTGAGGTTAAAATAGAGCAAATTCAAAAAGAAATAGCTTATGCTAAAAATTACAATCATCAAGAAAAAGCTTTAAGTTTAGAATTAGTCTTAAAAGAAGTTCAGGCAGATTGTACAAAAGATCCTCTTTTTTATGATAAAAAATTAGAGGCTAAAAAACTTAAAGAGCAAGAGATAGAAAAAATCGAACAAGAGTTAAAAGAATTAAAAAAACAAAAAGATTATATGAGTAAAACAGAATATAAAAATAAAAAACAAGCCTTAAAAGACAAAAAAGACAAAATCAAAAAAGAGATTGAAGAATATATCAACAAGCTCTAATTTAATTCCAAATTTGCCACCATTTTTTATTTTGTTGCTTTAATTTTTGGATTAAAATATCTTTATTTTTTAATGCAAACTCATTTTCTTCATCAAGTTTTAATAATTCTTTAGTACACTCTAAAGCTTGCTCATATTCTTTTAACTCTTCTAAACACTGAATTTTTCCCACCAAAGCATCGGTATTTTCATTTACTATCTTTAAACAATCTTCATAACATTGCAATGCATCATGAAAATCACCTAAATTTCTTAAACACTCTGCCTTATAATAATGTGTCCAATTTTGACTATCATCTAAATTTAAAGCCATGTTAAGATATTTTATAGCTTCTTTAAAATCTTGCAAATATACTTTAACAGCACCCATAAAATGATAACACTCATATGATTTTGGTTCAAGCTCACTTGCTTTTTTTGCTGCTTCAAAGCTTTCATCATATTTTCCTAAAAAGCTTAAAATTTGTGCTTTTTCTATCCAATATTCTCCAACACCATCAATTATTTTTAAGCATTCATTGATATCTTTTAAAGCTTCATTGTATTTTTCAAGATTTCTTTTACATTTTGCTCTATGAAAATATGATTCATCATCTTCTTCATTACTTAAAATCACACTATCATAACATTTTATCGCCTCTTCAAACATATAAAGATCTTCATAACAAAGCCCCTTATAATACTTTGCGCCATTATGATTTTTATCAATTTTTAAAGCCTTATTTAAGTCTTCTATAGCTTCTTCTTCTAAGCTTAAATTATATTTAGCAATTCCTCGCCAAAAATAAAGCTTAAAATTATTTTTATCCACCTTGTGTGCTGCATTACAATAAGCTATTAATTCTTCATAAGATTCAAGTTCTTTTGCACAATATGCCCTTTCAAATAATACATCTTTTAAATCAATATAATCTTTATATGTTTTTATAAGTTCATTGTATTCATCCATAGCTTCTTGAAATCTTTCAAGTCTACTTTTAATCCAAGCTCTTTGAGAAAGGGAATTAGCATAATCTTGGGTATTATTTTGCTTTTTATAATATTTAACAGCTAGTTCACTATCTTCTAAAGCTTCCTCATATTTTTCAAGATCAGATTTTAAATAAGCCCTATTAAAAAATACATCGGGATATTCTTTTTGATATTTTAAAGCTTTTTCATAACTTATCAAAGCTTCATCATATTTATCTATCTCGTATAAACTATTGCCCAAATGATAAAAACCATAAGGAACTGCGTGTTCAAGTTCTGCTAATTCTGATGGAGTAAAATCGTGTTTTCTTGCTCTTTCTTGATAATATTTAGCTGCTAAATCAAAATCCTCTATAGCCTCTTCAATCATTTTTAGATTGATTTTAGTATTGCCTCTATTAATATATGCTTGGGCATATTCTTCATAAAGCTCAATTGTTTTATCATAATACTTCAAAGCTTGCTCATAATCTTCTAAATCATACAAAACCCTAGCCAATGCAAAACATGGATATTGCAAATTTTCATCTAATTCAATTGATTTTTTAAAAGCATCTATTGATAATTCTATCTTTTCTAAGTCTTTATAAATATGTCCCAAAATTAAGTACGCCATTGCATTTTCACTGTCTAGTTCAATAGATTTTAAGCAATCTTGCAAAGCTCCTTCTAAATCATCAACCTTGCGTTTATTATTAGCCCTTTTATAATACGCATCAGCAAAACTCTCATCTTGCTCAATCATCTTGGTAAAAAATTCTATAGCTTTTTGATAATCTTCTAAATTCTCATAAGCTACCCCTTGATAATAAAAAATCTGCGAGGATTCAAAGCCTAAATCTTGAGATTTTTTAAAATCAATTAAAGCTTGTTTTGGATCAACACTAAGCAGAGCAATAGCTCTAGTATAATAAGCTATATAATATTCTGGAGCTAAATCAATACAAATTTGCAAATCTTTTAAAGCTTTTGCATGTTCATCTAAAAGTATATAAACCCTAGCTCTGTTAAAATATGCTAAATAATATGCATTATCTAGCGCTATAGTTTTATTAAAAGCTAAAAGCGCTTCTTGTAATAAATCTAATTTAAAATTACACAAGCCCAAAAGATTAAACAAAAATACATTACTAGAATCAAATTCTACAGCTATAGTTGCATCTTCAAGCGCTTCTTGAAATTTTAAGCAATTAAATCTACAAAACGCTCTATTATGATAAGCCTCTAAAAGCAAACGCTCTTTATCCTCATCATCTATAAAAATCACTTTACCATCTTGAGCAAGCGTAACTTCACCTTTACAAAAAGCTATAAGCTCACTTAAAACTTCATCACATTTTTCAAATTCTGAATTATCAAAATATTCTTTAGCTAAATCTGATAACTCAGTAATTAAATTATCCAATTTTATTTCCTAGTTTTGATTTTCTTTGTTTAAACTTTTTAAAAATTCTTCTATATTATATTTTGCCCTATAAGTTTCACTCATTAAGTGAATCAAAATATCACCTAAATCAAGCACAGTCCATTCTTCACTACTTTCTATATTTAAAAACTCTTCACCCTTGCTTTTAAGATTAATTTTTAAATCATCAATCAAAGAAAGCGCATGTCTTTCTCCCATAGTAGTAGCAATCACTACAAATTTAACAAAATAATCTTTATCTTGCATATCAAAAGTTTCTATTAAATCTGCTTTTTTATCATCTAAAATTTGCACTATACTATTAATTCTTTCTTGCATTGTTTTCCTTTTGTTAAATATTTTTAAATTTAGAATAATAAAGCTTAACTTCTTCTTTGATTTGCTCACAAACTTGTGATGTTTGCAAGGTTTGTCTTATAAAAGAGGAAGAAATGTCTACTTTAATATCTAAGGTTTTAAAATGTTTTGGTATAAAAATACCATCTCTTTTAGCTACAACAAATTCTACCAAATTTTGCAATCTTTCAAATTCATGCCATTTTTCAAGACTTTGTAAATGATCAGCTCCCAAAATAAGATAAAACTTAGAAATTTCATATTGCTTATACAAAAAATCAACACTTTCTATACTAGGCACAGGTCTTTGTTTTTTTATTTCAAAATCACAAATTTCAACTTTTTCCAAACCTCCCCAAATCATATCACACCATTTTAAGCGTCTTTGCTCATTTGCGGTAAATTCTTGCTTAAAGGGGCTAATAAAAGTTGGCATAATAATGAGTTTATCAAGCTCTAAATTTGCTAGTGCATTAAAGACTATAGCATTATGCCCTAAATGAGGTGGATCAAAACTACCACCAAAAAGTGCGATTTTCATTAAAATTTAACCTTTTTTTAGTAGAATTTTACCTACTTAATCATAAAAAGGAAATGAAAATGGCTGTAAAAGTTGCAATAAATGGTTTTGGACGCATTGGAAGATGTGTTGCAAGAATTATTATGAAGCGCGATGATATCGAGCTTGTAGCGATTAATGATACTACTGATATAGAGCTTACTAAATATCTTTTTAAATATGACACCGTTCATGGGGTATATGATGGTAGTGTTGAAAATGAAGGTGATGATTTAATAATTGATAATAAAAAAATAAAAGTTTTAAAAAGCAGAAATGTAGCGGATTTAGACTTTGCAAAATATGGTGCACAAATTGTTTTAGAATGCACTGGTGCACACTTAACTATGGAAAAATGTCAAGGATTTTTAGATCATGGGGTGCAAAAAGTTATCATGAGCGCACCTGCAAAAGATAAAACTCCAACTTATGTTTTAGGGGTAAATGCTCACGAATACAAAGGCGAAAACATTATCTCAAATGCAAGTTGTACTACTAACTGTTTAGGTCCAATTTGTAGAGTTTTACAAGATAATTTTGGCATAGAAAAAGGTTTAATGACAACCATTCATGCATATACAAACGGACAAAGCATTATTGATGCAAAAGCTAGAGATAAAAGAAGATCGCGTGCTGCTGCACAAAATATCATCCCTACTTCAACTGGTGCAGCAAAAGCTATGAAGCTTGTTATGCCTGAACTTGATGGAAAATTACATGGTCAAAGCATGCGTGTGCCCGTAGCTGATGTATCAACTGTGGATTTAACTGCAACTTTAAAGAAAAAAGTAAGTAAAGAAGAAATCAACGAAGCCTTTAGAAAAGCAGCTGCTAGTAATTTAAAAGGTATATTATTGGTTGATGATGAAGAAAGAGTTTCAAGTGATTTTATAACATGCTCTTATGGTGCGATTGTAGCAAGTGATTTAACTCAAGTGATTTGCGATGATTTTGTTAAAGTGGTTGCTTGGTATGATAATGAATGGGGATATTCTTCTCGTTTAGTAGATATGGCAGTATTTGTGGCAAAGGCTTAAGATGAGTAGTATTTTATCGATTAAAGATATTGATCTTGCAAAGAAAAAAGTATTTATAAGATGTGATTTTAATGTTCCTCAAGATGAGTTTTTAAATATTACCGATGATCGTCGTATTCGCTCAGCTATCCCTACTATAAGATATTGTTTAGACAATGGTTGTGCAGTTATTTTGGCTTCACATTTAGGGCGTCCAAAAGAAATAGCTTCAAAATATTCTTTAGAGCCGGTTGCAAAAAGACTTGCGCGTTTAATGGCTAAAGAAGTCATCATGGCTAAAGATGTTATAGGTGAAGATGCAAAGAAAAAAGCTAGTGAATTAAAATCAAGTGAAATTTTGTTTTTAGAAAATTTACGCTTTGAAAAGGGTGAAACTAAGAATGATGAAAACTTAGCTAAAGAACTTGCTTCTATGGCTGATGTTTATATTAATGATGCTTTTGGGGTTTGTCATAGAGCCCATGCTAGCGTTGAAGCTATTACAAAATACTTTGATAATGCAAACAAAGGTGCGGGATTTTTACTCCAAAAAGAAATAGAATTTGCAAGCAATCTTATCAAACATCCTGCGCGTCCTTTTGTAGCTGTAGTAGGTGGTTCTAAAGTAAGTGGGAAATTGCAAGCTTTGACTAACTTACTTCCAAAAGTAGATAAGCTCATCATAGGTGGTGGTATGGCCTTTACTTTCTTAAAAGCTCAAGGTTATGATATAGGAAATTCTCTTTTAGAAGAAGATTTAATAGAAGAAGCAAATAAAATCTTACTCAAGGGTAAAAATCTAGGGGTGAAAATTTATCTTCCTGTGGATGTTACAGCAGCACAAACTTGCTCTCAAGAAGCAGTGATGAAATACACTCCTGTACAAGAAATTCCTGCGGGTTGGATGGGACTTGATATAGGTCCTGCTAGTGTAAGATTATTTAAAGAAGCACTTTCTGATGCTCAAACTATATGGTGGAATGGGCCTATGGGAGTTTTTGAAATCGATAAATTCTCAAAAGGCAGTATTAAAATGAGTCATTATATTAGCGAATCTCATGCAACAACTGTAATAGGTGGTGGTGATACTGCTGATGTTGTAGCAAGAGCAGGTGATGCTGATGAGATGACTTTCATTTCAACCGGTGGTGGAGCATCATTAGAGCTTATAGAAGGAAAAGAACTTCCTGGTGTAAAACCTTTAACCATAAAGGATAATGAATGATTTTTGCAGCAAATTTAAAGTGCAATCATACAAGATCAAGTTTTGAACTTTATGCTCAAGAATTAAACCAAAATTTAAACAAAGAAGATGAAATTTTCATCTTCCCTCCTAGTATAGCTTTTTTAAAAGAAAATTTTTCCTTTCAACAAGGCGCGCAGAATTTCTACCCTTGCGAAAATGGAGCTTATACTGGAGAAATAGGTAAAATTCACTTAGAAGAATTTAATATCAAAAGCGTTTTAATAGGCCATTCTGAAAGAAGAGCTTTAAAGGAAGATGAAAGTTTTTTAAGGGCTAAATTTGATTTTGCAAAAAATCTTGATTTTGATATTATTTATTGTATAGGCGAAAGTTTAGAAACTAAAAATGCTAACAAAAGTTTGGATTTTTTAAAAAAACAAATAGAAAATATTGACTTATCTTATAAAAAACTTATCATAGCTTATGAGCCTATTTATTCTATAGGCACAGGAGTTAGTGCTAATCTTGATGATATTAATACCATACTTAATTTTTTAAGAGAATTTACTAACGCTAAGCTTTTATATGGTGGAAGTGTTAATCAAAGCAATATTAAAGAAATTTGTGCTTTAAAAAATTGTGATGGAGTATTAATAGGTTCAGCTGCATTAAATGCAAGTGATTTTTTAAATATGATACAAATAGCTAAAGGTTAAAAAATGTCTTTAAGCAATGAAGAACTAAAAAGCATATTAGAGCATAAAATCGCTCTATTGGAAAACTCACACAAAGAAGAAAAAAATATCTCATTAGAGGCTATAAATTCTATTATTAAAATTTTAGGTTTACCAAATGATTTTAGCCCTTTAGCGCATAGATATTTTCAACTTCACACCCCACCTAGCCTCATATGGCTTCATTTAAGTGAATGTACAGGGTGTAGTGAAAGTTTGCTTAGAACTTCATTGCCTGACTTTTTAGATCTGATTTTTGATTTTATTTCTTTAGAATACCATGAAACCTTCATGAGCGCAAGCGGACATCAAGCAGAATCACATCTAGAAGAAATTTTAGAAAAAAAAGATTTTCTTTTAGCTGTTGAAGGTGGGGTTTGTGCTATAGATCCTTTTTATCTAACTATAGGAGCACACGGTGAAAATGGATATGAAATTTTACAAAAATGTGCTAAAAATGCTAAAACAATCTTTGCTATGGGAACTTGCTCAAGCTATGGAGGAATTCAAGCTGCACATCCAAATCCTACCAAAAGCATAGGAATTTCTAAAGTCTTAGAAGAAAAAGTAATCAATATACCAGGTTGTCCCCCAAGTGATGTAAATATCATCGCAGCGCTTTGCTTTTATATATTATTTGAACAAGACATGGCTTTAGATGAGCAAAATAGACCTTTAGCCTTTTATGGAAAATGCTTGCATGATTTATGTGAAAGAAAAGCTAAATTTGAAGCAGGAAATTTTGCTCAAAGTTTTGATGATGAGAATATAAAACAAGGTTATTGTCTTTTTAAGGTAGGCTGCAAAGGACCTTATGCTTATAATAATTGCCCTAAGGTTAAATTTAATTCCAAAACCTCTTGGCCAGTAGCCGCAGGACATGGTTGTATTGCTTGTAGTGAAGAGAATTTTTGGGATGATTTTGGTTTTTATGAAAAACCTATGAGTAATGAATTTGCTTATAATGATTTTTCTATTATATTAGATGATAAAATAATTCATAATAGTTCTAACAATGAGCTTAATTCAGATAATATTTTACTAGATTTAGAAAGTGATACTAGTGGGATTTTTTATCAAAATGATACAAAGATTAATTTTTTAGATTTTAGTTTTGAAGCTAATCCTAAAGTTTTTTTAAATAATTTCGCAAAAACCAAAATGGCTATGACTTTAGTGCAAAATTACCAAGGGCAATTTAAAACATATTATGATTTTATACAAGAAAATTATGGTGATGAAAGCAAAATTAGCAATAATATCTTAGATTTATTTTATTTTATATATCCTTTTATTAGCGGAAAAAAATTAAACCATTTAGATGAGTTTTTAGATCTTGCTTTAGCTTATAAGTTTAAACATCCTAGCAAATTTGATTTTAAAACCACAATTAATGAACAAGCAAAGCTTGATGTTTCTAAATCTATGCGTATGCCTTTGATTTATATTTTAGGTGGCTTAGATAAAGAAGCCGTTGCCTTTGGGTTGATTTTTTCTTTAAAAGAACATTTAAAACAAGCTTTAAAAGCATGTAAAAAGACACATAATAAAGAGCAAATTTTAATATGTGCAAAAAATGAAAAATTATTAAAATTATTTTGGGATTTAACGAGCATTTAAAGACTTAATGTTAAAATATTTATCTCCCTAATATTTGAAATTTGCAAAGTATAAAAACTTTGCAAATTTGTTTAAGATTGAGTTATTTTGACGATATAGCTTTATCTTGACTTGAAAGGAATGTTATGCAAATTTCTAGTTATAATTCTCAAAATTTTTCTATGGATATTAAAACAAAAAATGGCAATCATCTTTCTTTTTCTATGTATGATAAAAAAGAAGCAAAATTAGACAAAGATGGCAACTCAGCTTCTTTAAGTCTTAGAAATCAATTTGGTTTTTCATTCTCATACAATGGAACCAAACTTTCACAAGAAGAAATTGAAGAAATAAAAGAAGCAGTAGCCAAAGTACAACCTCAAATCGATGAATTTATGAAAAATTCAAGAGTAGGAACTTTAAAACCAAAAGAGCTTATCACCACTGCAATGAAAATCGGCAATGCCTTACCTGAAGCAAAAAATGAAGAACATAAAAAAGCTACTTTACATGAGTTATTTAATACCATGGATAAGAGTTTAAACAAAGAAATGAATAAAACTGATCTTGAAGATATTAAAAAACAAATTTTCCAAGATAGTGCTAAATTATTAGAAGAAATTTGGGAACAATATAACAAGCAAAAAGAAGAAAAAGAAGAAGATAATAAAGAATTTGGATTTTATGCTTAAAAAGGAAATAAAATGGAAGTAAAAGATATTTTAAAAAGCATGCTAGAACTCCAGCAAAAATTAAATGATGACACCAATGGTATAGGTTGGGAAAATGGCTATACCAAAGAAGGTAAATTGATTAGTTTTAGAAGATGTATTTACATGGAGTGTGCTGAGCTTATTGATTCTTTTGCTTGGAAGCACTGGAAAAGCATACACACTCCTGCAAACTGGGATAATGTACGTATTGAAATAGTAGATATATGGCATTTTATTTTAAGTTTGATTTTAGAAGAATATAAAGAAAAACAAATCAATGATAAAAATTTTATCGCAGAAGAAGTTTCTTCTGTGACTTTTTTTGATGATTTTTGCAAAGAAACTTCTAATCCAAATGAAGCAGATATCTATGGAATTTTAAATGATATTGAGCTTATTATCCATAAATGCAGTGGTTTTGATTATGATTTAGGTGAGCTTTTAAGTGTGTATTTTGTTTTAGCTAGAAAATGTGGTTTAAATTTCTTTGAGCTTTATAAAACCTATATTGGAAAAAATATTTTAAATCAATTCAGACAAGAAAATGGCTACAAAGAAGGCACTTATAAAAAAACTTGGAATGGCACAGAAGATAATGAAGTTTTAAATCAAATTTTAAAAGAAACACTAGATTATAAAGAAATTTATCAAAAGCTTCAAGAAAATTACAATCAAATTAAATGAATATACTATACCTAAGCTTGCAAGATTTTCTTAGCAAGCCTTTTTTAAAATTTTCTCTCTTACCTTTTTTAATTAGTTTGTTTCTTTTTGCCTTGCTTGTATATTATAGTTATGATATATTCTTTTCTTATATAGAAGATGTGGTTAGCGGATCTTTTATGGCTTGGTTTTTTAGCTTTTCTATAGTGCAATTTTCACTTGCATTTTTAAGTGCCATAGGTGGATTTTTCATAGTGGTATTTGCCTCAGTGTTTTTTACTATGCTTATAATTTCTTTTTTAACTCCTTATATTGTGAAAAAAATCAATCAAAAATATTACAACTATTCCATACAAAAAGAAGTAAATTCTTTAGAGGTTTTACTTAAAACATTCAAATTTTTACTCATTTCATGCGTATTGTTTGTAGTAGCTACTTTCTTATTAGTTATACCTTTTATTAGCATTGTGATTTATTATGGAGTATTTTATTATTTATTTCATAAACTTTTATTATTAGATGTATTAAGCAACGTTTTAGATAAAAATAACTTTGATGATTTTTATAAAAACTCATCACCCTTATACTTTAAAATCATCACTTTGATCTTTTTTGCTTTATCAAGCATACCTTTACTTGGTTTATTCTTACAAGTATTTTATGTGATTTTCCTAAGCCATTTATGCTATCAAAAAATCTTAAAAATCAAAGCTAAAAATAATGGATGAAAGAATTATAAATTTTATTCACTCGCAAAAACTTTTAAATTTAAGTATGCTTGATGATGATGGTGGAGTATATTGTGCAAGTTGTTATTATGCTTTTGATGATAAAAATTTTGCTTTAATTTTTGCTAGTGAAGAACACACCAAACACATTCAACTTGCCTATAAATCTCCCAAAGTAGCAGTTAATATAGCGCTAGATACAAATATCATCAATCTTATTAAAGGAGTGCAAATCAAAGCTCTTTTCCAAAAAGCCACCAAAGAGCAAGAAAAAATATACTATGAAAAATTTCCTTTTGCCAAACTTGCACAAGCTTGTATTTTTGCTTTAAATATACAATGGGCAAAATACACTGACAATAAAATTTTACTTTCTAAAAAATTAGAATTTTTTATTTAAAAATAATTCAAAAATATAATATTTTTTAATTAAAATAAATATTTTTTATAAAATTTTAAATATTTTTTGAATAAAATCACATATATTATTATCATCATAAAGTCTTAAATTTAGGCTTTTTAAGGAGAAAAAATGCTCTCTTCCATTAAGAAATACCTACTAGGTAATTTTTCTAACAAAATAGCCTTCTTGGTTTGTATTTTCGTTGTAGTTTTGTTATGTGTTTTAGGTTTTTTTAACTATGTAAAATCTAAATCCAATAGCCATACACTATTAGTTCAGTTTCAACAAAAAGTTGCTTTTGATGTGAGTAAAAGATTTGACTTATACGCAAGTGATAGACGTAATGTGATTAATTCTTTAACAAAATACATTAAAGAAAACAAACACAATCTAAATTCAGCACAATACACTAGCTTATTAAAATCTATAGGGGATTCTTTAGGTTTTGATTTAACCTATGTAGGTTTTGAGGATGGATCTATGTTTAGATCTAACGGTAACAACCAAACTCCAGAAAGTGGATATGATCCTAGGGCTAGAGGATGGTATAAGGAAGCTAAAGAAAAAATGGAATTAGTTGTAACAGAACCTTACATATCATCTAGCATGAAAAAACCAACTATTTCTTATGCTAGTCCTATTATAGAAAATGGAAAAGTTATAGGAGTGGTCGCTGCTGATTATGATTTGAAAAAATTCTCAGAAGAAGTTTTAGCTATAGGTAAAACACCTTATTCTCATGCAGCGGTTTTGGCTCATGATGGAACTTATCTTTTTCACACCGATTCATCTAAAATCTTAACTTCAACTGAAATTAGTAAAGATATTATTTCGAGTTATTTTAAAACACCCGAAGGTGCAAATAAAGTTCTTTCCAAGGATATTTTTAAAATTCAAACCAAAGAAGAAGGAACTAAAGCTTTAATTTGTAATGGTAGTATTAATCCAAAATACACCATTTGCTCTATAGCTGATTATGATTTTTACAGTGATGCGGCCGAGCAAACCCTAATGGAGCAAATCATCATTTCTCTAATTGCTATTTTTATTACTTTGATTTTCATTAGAATGATCATTTCTTACAATCTTAAACCAATTGCAATCATTTCATCAGGCTTACATAATTTCTTTAATTATTTAAATCATAAAGATGCTCATTCTCATCCTATCAAACTTAAAACCCAGGATGAATTTGGAAAAATGGCAGATGAAATTAATGAAAATATCGAAATAATCAAAGAAGCCTTAAGCAAAGACGCAAAAGCTATTGATGAATCTGTAAATGTTGCTAGAAAAATAGAAACAGGTGAGCTTAATTTACATATTAGTTCTCATGCTAATAATCCTCAAATTCAAGAACTTATAGAAGTTTTAAACAAAATGCTTACTACCTTACAAGTAAAAATCGGTAGTGATTTAAATGAAATTCAAGCTGTGTTTGATAGCTACAAACATTTAGATTTTACAGCAGCTATCAACACACCAAAAGGTGATGTTGAAAAAGCAATCAATGCACTTGGAAATGAAATCAAAAACATGCTCTCACAATCACTTAATCAAGGTGAATTATTAAACCAAAAGGCTGAAGCACTCAAACAAAGTATGCAAGAACTTACCAATGATGCCACACATCAAACCTCATCACTACAAGAAAGTGCAAGAGCTTTAGAACAAATGAACTCAGCCATGAGTGAAATCTCTATTAAAGCGCAAGATGTTGTAAAACAAAGCAATGATATTAAAAGTGTTACTACAGTAATTTCAGATATAGCTGAGCAAATCAACTTGCTTGCATTAAATGCAGCTATTGAAGCAGCGCGTGCAGGAGAACACGGACGTGGCTTTGCTGTTGTTGCTGATGAAGTTAGAAATCTAGCAGAAAGAACTCAAAAGTCTTTAGGTGAAATAGAAGCAAATACTAATATCTTGGCTCAATCTATAAGTGATATGGGTGAATCTATAAAAGAAGAAGCAAACGATATCAGTCAAATTAACGAATCGGTAGCTACTATAGAAAAGCTCACACAACAAAACTCTCAAACAGCCATACAAACTAATGCTATTGCAAATGAAGTAGATTCTTTAGCACAAGATATACTAAGTGAAACTAAAAAAAGAAAATTTTAAATATTAGATGCCTAAAAGGCATCTAATATTTAAGAAAAAGAAGGTTTAATTTGCTCTAACCAAGCTTCAATTCTACTTTCAGTTAAATCCTCATGATTATCATTATCTAATGCAAGTCCTACAAATTTATCACCTTCCACTGCATCACTTGCTTCAAAAGTATAACCACCTGTAGAAACAGCACCAACTAAATTTGCGCCTGCTGCTTTTAAAGCTTGAGCAAGTTTGCCCATAGCACTACAATATGTATCTGAGTAGCTTTCACTATCTCCCATACCAAAAACCGCAACAGTTTTACCGCTAAGATTTAAAGCAGAAAAATCAAAACCATCCCAATCATCTTGAAAATCTCCACTTCCCCAAGTAGAAGTACCACAAATTAATTTATCATAAGAATTAATTTTTTCTGCATTAATATCTGCGATATTTAATACATCAGAAATTCCTAATTTTTGAGCAATCATATTTGCTGCACTTTCAGTATTACCCATAGAGCTACCATAAATTACTGCTATTGACATTTAACATCTCCTTAAAATTTGATTATTAATAGTATAGGGAACTAATTTTAGCAAAGTTTTGTTATTTTCACATAAATTATGTCTTATTTCTTCATGTTGAGTGAAATTTTTATTTCTTGGATACACAATATAAAATCTTTCAAAAGAATTATCTTTTATAAATTGTAAAGCAAGCTCTATATCTTTATTATTATCTTTATAAAATAAAGGCATAACCGCCATTTTTTCATTGATAATAATAATGTTTTTGTAAATTGTTACTTTGGATTTGGTATTGCTTTTGCAAATTTTATCATACACAAAAGCCTCAAAAGCTACTTGCAAAGGTAAAGTAAAACTAGATGATAAAAACACATTTTGTATTAATTTAGCTAAAGCATATTTTGGTTTCTTTGCTTCAAGCTGTATTTTACTTAAATTTCCTTCTTTATAAGCTTTGATGATTTTATGAGAATATGGACAAAATCGCCTCACTTTATTAAACCTCAAAGCTCTTTCTGCACTCATATTTTGAATTTTTAGCTCAAAAATATTTCTCAAACAGTCAGCTTTTTTTGCATAGACATAAGGTATTTTTAGATCATCTTCAACTAAGGAATTATATAAATTTAAAAAAATATGATTAATACTTTTTTGTTCTAAAACTCTAAATATTTTAGGTATAAAATCCTCTTTTTCATTAAATCCAAACATACACTAAGCCTTCTTTGCACACTCATATGTTTGATCAAGTCCAAAAACTTTACAGTACTCACAATAAACACAACTTACACTGCGTTTAGCACAAACTAAAGGTATATTGCGTTTTTTTGCCTCTGTTTTGATTTTTTTCATAGTATTATGATTTAAAAAACTAGTCAGCATAACTATGCATTCAGTATTTTGTGGAATGGGTTTTCTATTTACCCTATTTTCATTTCTAGCATCCCAATGCTCTATATTTTTTGCACCTAGATTTGTTAAAACTGCCTTAATTGGAGTTATTTCATCTGCTCCGATAACCAAAACTGACATTGAGCTTTCCTTTTTATAAAAATGATAATTGTTATTATAATTTATAAAAGATAAATTTTAACTGATACTCAATATCAATTTTTAAATTATATATTATGGTTTTGTTCAAAGATATCTGTATGTAAAATTTCTTCTAAAACCACCGTTGCATACGAGCCTTTTTGCAAGAAAAATTCCAAAGTAAAATGAGCTTTTTCTTCATCATAATGACTTTTGCAATCTTGCAAATAAGACCACATAAAGCGTCTTGAGCCTTGCATTTTATTTTTAAACTCATATGCAAAAGAAAAAATCTCTTCTTCTAATTTTTTAGCTAGACCTTCATTTGCTTCATAAGCTTTAGAGCCTATTAAAAGACCCATTGCGCTAATATCTTTTTGATTAAATCTTTCTACTTCACTTGATAAATCTTCACATATAAAACACTTACCAAAAGGATAATGCCCTAAAACTTCACCTTTTAAAAGTTTAAAAAACTGCTTTTGATTTTTTAAACTTTTGATTTCTTCTTTTTCTAAGCCATAAATTTGCTTTATTTCTTTTTCACTAAAGTCATTAATAAAATGTGACAATTCCACTCTTTTACTCAAATATCTATTAAAAAGCTCACTTTGAAAAGCAGAAATTAAAAATTCTTGCATTTTTTTATTTTTGATTTTTTTGCCTTTTAAAATTTCTAATCCTTGTGAAAAATTATCTTGAAATTTGCCAAAACGCTGATATCCAAAATAATTAGCAAAACCTTGTTCTTGAATATTTTTAAAAGCTTGTTCTATTTTTAAAGCATCTACTTTAGAAACTTTTTTTAATCTTATAAAAAATGAATTTCCTTTCAAATGCCCTATTCTAAGTTTATTATCATGATAAAAAGTTTCTAAAATTTTCATCTTATCATGTTTAAAATTTCTTAAGCTTTCTTCAAATTTTTTAGGCATAGAAATATATTGAAAAGTTAAGCCTTGTTTATCTTTTAAACCACTATAACCAAAATCTCTCATTCTAACACCACTTTGCTCACTTAAAATTCTCAAAGCTTCACTAGTGCTAAGATCTTTTTTTTGTATATGCAAAATTAAATGTTCACCTTTTCCACTAAATTCATACAAAGGCTTTTCTCTTACTACAAAATCATTACTATTTTTCGAAAAATACACATTTATCGGGCTATGTTTTAAAGCATATAAGGGTTTAAAAATGATGTTCTCTTCCATAAAATTTATACCTTCCTGTTGTTGTTTTTGCAAAAATATTTAATTTAATTCTATGTTTTTTTGCCATATTTTGTATAAATGCTTTATGTTTTTTATCAAAAGCAAATAAAATTTCATATTCTTCTGCACTATTTAAGCTAAATTTATCTAATTTTTTAAAAAATTTTATACTAAGTTGGTTTTGAAATAACATTCTTGATAAGTCTTTATTTAAACCATCTGAAATATCCATACTCACTCTAACTTTTTTTGCTATATCATAAAAAAATTTTTGTCTCAAACTAGGTTTTATAAAACGATGTTTAGAATGCAATTTTCCACCGCGAAATAATATATTTAAACCTTTTAAACTCTCGCCTAATTTTCCACTAAAAGCAAACAAATCTCCTTTTTTCAAACCTTTTCTAAAAATAGCCTTTTTATTTACTTTAGAAATAATAGTTATACTAATATTGATTTTATTATCTGCTATAGTATCTCCGCCTATAATTTGTACTCCAAATTCTTTTGCACTATCTAGCAAGCCTTTTTGCAAAGCTTTAACTTGTTTCATATCTAAACATTTTGGTAAAGAAAGCCCCAAAAGAGCATATTTTGGCGTAGCATTCATAGCAATTGCATCAGAAATATTAACAAGCATAGCCTTTGCTCCAATTTGTTCTAAACTCATCCAAGAGCGCTTAAAATGCACGTCTTCACAAAATAAATCTTTAGAATAACAATATCCATCGATGATTGCCCCATCATCTCCATTGATAGGATTAGCAAAGGCATTGATAATAAATTTTTCTTTATCCATGTGAATATTTTATACAAAAAGCTTTTAATTTTATATAATAATCAAATTTTTATAAGTTTAAAATGTATATAATGAAAAATAATACCAAGGATTAAAATATGCAAATAACTTTAAGAATTTTTCGTTTTGATAAAGATAGTGATTATTTAGCTTATTATAAACCTTATGTTTATGATAGTAAAAATTTTAAAAGTGTTTATGATATTTTAGTACAAGTGAAAAAAGATGATATATATTTTGACTTTGAAGAAAATCCAGAAAGTTGCATTAAAATCAACCAAGTCGCTATTAGACAAAGAAGAGATTTAAATAATATCATTGAAAAATTTGGAAAAGAACTCATCATAGAACCACTTGATACCAAAAGAGCAACCAAAGATTTAATCATGGATAAAAGTGATTTTTTAGAAAAGTTAGAGCTTTTTAAAGGACTTATTGATATACACGATGTAGAACTTTACAAACAATATGACTTTTTATATTATACAAGTGAAGTTAGAGAATTTTTACCTGAATATCTAGGAGATAGCTTTTTTATATTTGCTTATAAAATGCTACTTAAATACCCAGAAAAAGCACCACAATTTTTAAAACTAGTCGCAGATGAAGAAAAAGGGATTTACTATCATACTAAATTTAAAAATTTTATTTCATCAAATGAGCTTGATTATGAATCTTATATTAAAGAATTAAAAGTTATGCTTGTAAAATCAGGCCTTGCAAGAAGTATTTTTTAAGGAATTAAAATGTATAAAATTTATACTAATAGTAATAATGATTTATTTTGTTATTTTGATATTATCAAAAATGCTTTAGATGTAGTCAGTGTTGAAAGCACACTATGTGAAAGGCCTTTGGGTAAAAATTATTTTATTATTGATTATGATCCAAAAGATATCCTAGATGAATATTCTAGGATGATGGATGAGGATAATATCTTAGCTTGCGAATACAGCTCTTATGAAATTATGAGCAAAATTGAAAAAATTCAATATGCTCCAGAAGTTTTTTTAAAGCATCTTAAACAAGAACACATTAAACATTTTTTTGAGCAATTTAATATAGGTGTTTATCAAGGATTTTCTAATGCGAGCTGTTCTTTAAAACTTACTAAAATACTTAAAGCAAATATAATAGATTTTGAAAGGAAATACAAAAGCTGTGGCTATGGATTTTTAAATTTAAATGCTGAGCTAGCTTTCAAAAGTGCTGCTGCTACAATGTTAGATGCTTATGATAGTGGTTGTGATTTTCTAGTGGTTGAGGATTTTTATTCTTTTTATATGTTTGACAAATGCTATAAAGAATTACAAGCTATTTCAAATAGAAATTTTGAAGATTTTTATATTTTAAGTTTTGCAGAGCTTGCAAATTTAGCCCTAGGTATAGTACCATATACTTTAAAAAAACACAAATTAAAAGTGAGTTTAATCAATGAAAATCGCTCTTGAATGTAAAGATTTAATTTTAGAAAAAACTTTAGAAATTGCCTTGAAAGATTTTTTAGTTTTAAAAAAAGATTGTGATTTTTTAGTCTGTGATGAAAAAATCAATACACAAAAACCACAATTCATCATCAATAAAAAATCAAATTTTTTAACCCCTCCTTTTAATATGCAAGAATTGCTTAATGCCTTAAATGATTTCAATGCAAGTTTGCAAAGCATTGCTTATAAGATTGCTATGCGTGAGAAAAAACTTATGAATCAAAAATGTGAAGCCATTTTAGAGCAATTGCGTCAAGAAAGTCATGAAAAAATCGATGCGATATTTGATCTTTACAAAACAGAGTTAAAAAACCTCATCAAAGAAGAAAATAATAATGCATAAAACACAAGAATATCAAAGCGTAAAAGATTTTTTAAAAAATTACAAAGAAGATAAAAAAACAAACTCAAAAAAACAAACTCAAAAAATTTATACCACTATAGAAAGCGGAATCTATAAGGGTAAAAAAATTTTACTTCCTAGTCTAGACACTACAAGAAGCACCAAAAGCATAGTAAAATCATGTGTTTTTAATGTTTTGCGTTTTTCTTTACAAAATAAGGTTTTCATAGAAGCCTTTGGAGGAAGTGCTTTAATGGCATTAGAGGCAAGAAGTAATGGTTGTTTAAAAAGTTATGCCATAGAAAAAGATAAGAAAGCTTATGAAATCGCTTTAAAAAATGCTTCCAACATTGATCAAAACACCATTTGTTTTAATGATGATACTTTTAAAAAAACTCCTCAAATTATTCAAAATTCTAAAGAAGATATTATTTTATATCTTGATCCGCCTTTTGATATTAGAGAAGGTTTTTTTGATATTTATGAAAAAACTTTAAAATTGATAGAAAATATACAAAATTCAAATGTAAAAATCATCATCATAGAACATCACAGCACTTTTAAAACTCCAGCTAAAATACAAAATTACGAAAAAACAAAAGAAAAAAAATTTGGCTCAACCACTCTAAGTTTTTACTCCTTTATATAAATTTGGAACTTTTTTTGCTTTAATTTATGAAAATAGCATAGATTAAAGGAAGAATCGATGAGAATATTATTTTTGAGCTTAGCACTAAGTCTAAGCGTTTTTGCAGCTACTATCAAAGAACTTACCAATGTAGTAGGTGTTAGAGATAACCAACTTATAGGATATGGTTTGGTTGTTGGTTTAAATGGAAGTGGAGATGGTACAAGTAGCGAATTTACTCTACAATCTATTTCAAATATGCTTCAAGGTATGAATGTAAAAATTAGCCCGGGCGATATTAAATCAAAAAACACAGCAGCAGTAATGGTTACAGCAAAACTTCCTGCTTTTGCAAGAAGTGGGGATAAGCTTGATGTAAGTGTAGCTTCTTTAGGCGATGCCAAATCTTTACAAGGTGGAACCTTACTTATGACAGCTCTAAAAGGGGTTGATGGAGAAATTTATGCAGTAGCTCAAGGTTCTTTAGCAATAGGCGGACTTAGTCCAAGACCAGGTGCAGCAGGAACACACTCAACCTCAGCAAATGTTATCAATGGTGCAGTAGTAGAAAGAGAAATTCCACAAAACTTTAGCCAAAGTGAAGATTTGGTTTTAAGTTTAAAAGAAGCAGATTTTAAAACGGCTAATAATATAGAAAGAGTTTTAAATACTATTTTTGATACAGATATAGCAAAGGCTTTAGATTCTAGAACTATAAAATTAACAAAACCTGAAGAATTTTCTCATGTTGAATTTATGGCAAGAGTATTAGAACAAGATATAGCTTATACTCCAGAAAGCAAAGTGATCATCGATGAAAGAACAGGAACTATAGTAGCAGGTGTAAATATAGAAGTTGAACCTATATTAATCACCCATAAAGATATCACGATAAAAATTGATCCAAACAATACCGTAGCTTTAGGACAAAATGAAATCGATATGAAAGATGGTGGCATTTTAGATCCTGTATCTAATACTTTAAAAATCACAAACAATAAAACAACAGTAGCAAATATAGCTAGAATGTTAAATAAACTTGGAGCAGCACCAAATGATATCATAGCTATTATGCAAAATCTAAAAAGAGCTGGTGCAATTAGTGCTGAATTAGAGGTGATATGATGAGAGTTGATAATTATTTAGCGAGCAAAAACTATAGCAGCGAACTTTATGAAAGTATTACTAAACACAACAATAGCTACAAGGCTGCCAAAAACTATGCAGATAGTGCTTTTAAAAATGATTTAACTCATATACAAGCATTAAATGATGAAGATAAAGCTTTAAAAGAACAAACTGATGCTTTTGAAGCTTTTTTAATCAAAAGCGTTTTGGATATTTCTTTAAAACAAGAAAACTCTTTATTTGGAAAAGATGCAAGTGATGAAATTTATTCATCTATGTACAATGATACTATGAGTAAAGCATTAAGCGGGGGGTTAGGTTTTTCAAAATTATTATTTGATTATTTAAAAGAAAGGGGTTAAGTTATTTTTTTAAGTGTCGATATAGTTCTTAGAGTTTTTCAATAGAACTGGAGGCTTAAAATGATAAACCCTATACATCAAAGTTATGTAGCTCAAGTTGCTACTAATGATTTAAATAAAACAGAAAACAAAGAAAACAACAAGGCAAAAGAAACTCAAAAGGTAGAAGAGAGTAAAGCATCTTTGATTGCTTCGCAAATAAAAAATGGCGCGTATAAAATAGACTTACAAGCCACTTCTAAAGCAATAGCAGATTCTTTATTATAATTTTTATCCTTTTTTGGGTTAGTGCCTAAGAAAGGATAAAAAATGGTTAAACAACACCTAGACAAAACAAATTCTATTTTAGAAAAACTCATCAATCTTACTTTAGAAGATATAACCCAAATTCAAGCTGCTAATCACCAACATGTAAGCAAAAGCGTAGAGGAAAAAACTAAACTTGTAAATGACTTTCAAATTGCTAAAAAAAATCTTGATAAGGCTTTAATAGAACTTAGCAATCAAGGAAATAATAAAGGCTTAGATGAGCTTTTAGATGATGAAGATAAAGAAAAACTTGCTCTTTTAAAGCAAAATTTAAACACCTTACATCAAAAAAATAAAGAATACGCTAAATTAGCTCTTATTATTAAAAATTTTTACGACAATCTCTTAAATACAATGTTTGAACAAAATGGAACAAATAATGCTTATGGAGATAATAAGACAATTCCAGATTCATTATTTAAGATCAATGTTTAAAGGTTAAGTCATGGGAATTTTTGATAGCTTATATACAGGGGTTAGCGGTATTAGAGCTGCTGAACTTCAAATTAACACAACAGGTAATAACATCTCTAATGCAAATGCGGTGTTTTACACTAGACAAAGAGCTGTGCAAAGTTCGGGTATGTCTCTTGATAGAGGTGGTTTACACCTAGGAACAGGTACGCAAATTGATACTATTAAAAGATTACATGATGAGCATTCTTATTATGAATTAAAAAATGCTACCACTCAGCAAAACTATACAAATTACTTAGGACAAATTTTACAAGAAGCAAGCCAAAGATTTCCTGATATGCAAGGAACTGGTATTTTACAAGATTATAAAAACTACTATGATGCGTGGAATAACTTTGCTTCTAATCCAAGTGATGGAGCAAGTAAAATAGATCTTGTTAATAGCGCAAATACACTAACTCAAAACATACAAAAAACCTTACAAGATCTTAATAAAATGCAACAAACTGTCAATGAGCAAATCAAGCAAACTGTAGATGAAATTAATAACATTGGTCAAGAAATTGCAAATATTAACAAACAACTTGAAAATGAAGAAGTTTTACCTACCGATAATGCAAATCAATTAAGAGATAAAAGAGATGAGCTTGAACTTAGACTTTCAAAATTAGTCAATGCGGTAGCTTGGAAAGGAACAAGCTCTCAAGATAGTACTTTAGAATCTACCATGACTGATTCTGGAAGATACTATGATTTAAGCATTCAAGGCTTTAGTATAGTCAATGGCTCTAGCTTTCATCCTTTAAAACTAGACAATAACAACCCTAATGGTTTTTATCAAATTTATTATGAAGTAAATGATGAAAACCGCTATGATTTAACTAGTAAAATTTCAGGCGGACAGCTTGGAGCTCAACTTGATCTTAGAGGTAGAAATTATGATGGCAATCACGATACTTACAGTGATGGAAAATTGCAAGAGTATAAAGATATGCTCAATACCTTTACAAAAACACTTATAACCCAAACTAATAATGTCTATGCTCAAGCAGCTACAGATAGAGTCAATTCAGATGATTTAAAAGGTTTAAAGCCTGATACTTCTTTAATGAGCTATGATAAAAATATTCAAGCAGGAAGCTTTGACATCACAATTTATGATGAAAAAGGTGAGCCGGTTGCTACTAGAACTATAAAAATTGATGTTAATACCACCATAGAAGATGTTGTTAAGCAAATCAATGCAGATATTGATGATAATAAAAATGGTCAAAGTGGCGATGATTTAAATGATTATTTTCAAGCCTTTTATCATTATGATGGAAAAAGTGATAGTGGGAATTTCCAAATCAATGGCTTAAAAAAAGGTTATAAAATAGCCTTTAAAGACAATGGCACAAATTTCCCAGGCGCTTTAAATGTATCTTCATTTTTTAATGGTCAAGATGCAAGCAGTATTAATGTAAATTCAAGTATTAGAAATGATCCAAATAGCTTAAAAGCTAGTTCAAACGGAGTTGATGGAAATAACGATGTAGCAAATGCTATGTTACAACTTCAAAATCAAAAAGTAAATTTTTATAATAAAGATGGTACAGTAGATACTATGACTTTAGATGGATATTATAGAAAATTTACAGGTCAAATTGCTTCAGATGCTGAAAGCAATGGCTTTGCACATGCAACTAATATGACAGTATTTAATACAGCTTATGCAGAATATCAATCAAAAAGTGGTGTAAATACTAATGAAGAATTAGCAGCGCTCATACAATATCAAGCAAGTTATGGTGCTGCGGCTAAAATCGTAACTACTGTTGATCAAATGCTTGAAACCTTACTTGGTTTAAAATCTTAATGCAAATTAAAGCTCTTTTAGATGAAGCAATTTTAAGCAAAAACACTCAAAAAGAGCTTTTTTCTCATCCTGATCCTTTACAAATTGCAAGTGTTTATAAAGATGAAACCATAGCTTTGCTTTGCGCTTTATTTGCTTATGGAAATGCTAAAAATATTGTAAATTTTTTAAAAAAACTTGATTTTTCCTTGTTTGAAAGAAATGATGAGATTATTAAAAAAGAATGCAAAGATCTAAAATACCGCTTTCAAAACCATCAAGATATAGCTCAAATTTTCATCACACTCAAACGCTTAAAAAATGAAAATAGCATAGAAAATATTTTTACCAAAGCTTATCAAAAAGAACAAAATATCACACATGCAATAAAAGCTTTCATAGAAACAATTTATAAGCTTAATCCTTATAAAAGTTATGGTTATGAGTTTTTCTTTTCAAAAGAATTTAAAACTCCAAAAGGTCCTTTAAAAAGATACAACATGTATCTTAGGTGGATGGTAAGAAAAGATGAATTAGATTTAGGTTTGTTTAAAAATATAGACAAAAAAGACTTACTCATACCCTTAGATACTCATACTCATAAAGTTTCATTAAAACTTAAGCTTTTAAAGCGTAAGATTTATGATTTTAAAAGTGTTTTAGAGCTTACGCAAAGTCTTAAAAAATTTGATCCTGCTGATCCTATAAAATATGATTTTGCTCTATATAGAATCGGACAAAACAAGGAAAGCTTATGGAGCTTGAATTAACTTATTATGTGATTTTATTTTTTGTTGCTGCTTTTGCAGGCTGTGTTGATGCGATTGTAGGTGGTGGTGGACTTATTACCATACCTGCTTTATTTGCTTGTGGAATTCCTCCTCATTTAGCCCTAGCTACCAATAAACTTCAAAGTACCTTTGGCTCACTCACTGCGGTTTTAGCTTATAGAAAATCCATGCACATAGAAAAGATAGCTTTGGGAATTTTATTTACTGCTATTGGTGCAGCCATTGGAACTTATGCAGTTTTACTAATAGATCAAAATGCTGTTAAAATCATTGTATTAATTTGCCTTATTTTAATCTTTTTATATACTATTTTCAAACCCGATTTAGGCCATGTTCATAATAAAGCCAAAATGAGCACCACAAGCTTTCAAATCACTTTTGGTTTATTACTTGGCTTTTATGATGGTTTTTTAGGGCCTGGAACTGGGTCTTTTTGGATTTTTGCCTGTGTGATATTTCTTGGTTTTAGTATGAAAAATGCAAGCATTAATACCAAAATCTTAAATTTTACTAGCAATGTAGTAGCCTTAGGGGTATTTTTATACTCTTATGAAGTGCTTTGGAAAGTTGGTATTTTAATGGGTATAGGTCAAATTTTAGGCGCCTTTGTAGGCTCAAAACTAGTTTTAAAAACACAAGGAACTTTTATCAAAAAACTTTTTTTAACTATGGTTGCTTTAACTATAGCTAAGGTTGCTTATGATTATCTTGCTTAAATTCCTTGACTAATTTGCCACATAGGTAAAAATACACCCAAGGCCAAAACTAAAATCAAACTCGCCATAAAAATTGTCATCAAAGGTTCTAAAATAACCAAAAGTCTTTGGATGTAATTTTCTTTTTTATATTCATAAAATAAAGCAAGCTCATAAGTACTTTCATCTAATTTAGAACTTTTTAAAGCTAAATTTAACATTCTTATCACAAAAGGCTCAAAAAGCCTTGTGTTAGAAAAAGCTTGAGCTAAATCAAATCCTGATTCAAATAAAGTCTTTACAATAAACATTTTATTTTTAAAAAATTGATTTTCTATGCCTTCACAAGCAAGCTCAAAAGCTCTTTTTATATCCACCCCTGCCTTTAATAAATACGAAAAAATCAAGAAAAAACAAAATTTATCTTGATAAAATATTATTTTTCCAAAAATGGGAGAATAAAAAAGAATTTTATGAAAAAACAAAGACTTTCTAAAAGAATAAGCAAGTATTATAAAAACTCCCACACTCAATAAAATAAATACATAAAAATGTTTAAAAAAATCTCCTACAATAAAAAGAATTTGAGTAATTTTTGGCAAATCTAATTCAAGTTGCAAAAATAAAGTTTTAAATTCAGGCAAAACCAAAATCATCAACACAAAAAAAGCTAAAATAATACATGTAAAAACAAAAAGTGGATAAGTTATAGCCTTTTTAAACTGCTTAAAACTATGAAGGTTTTTCTCTTTTAGATTAATGATAATCTCAAAAGCCCTATATAAATCCTCCTTACCGTCACAAATTTTTAAAACAGCACATTCTCTAGAATTTAAAACACCTCTAAAAGCTTCATTGTAAGAGCTTCCGTTTTTGAGTTTATTATAAATAGCACTAAATATTTTAGCTATATGCACATCATGATTTGATCTTGCAAACTCTAAAATAGCTTCTTGTAAGCTTAATCCTGCTTTTAAAACCATACTTAAATCTTTAAGGATAAAAATAAGCTCTTCTTCTTTAATTTTATGTTTTGTTGTTCCAAAGTATTCTTCAACACTAATTATATTTTCAAATGATTTTTGTGCAAGATTTCTGGCTTCATATAGATTTTTAGCTTTAATTATACTTTGTTTTTGCTCTTTATTTAAAGCATAAAAAATAATAAATTTTTTCAAAAACCAATCTTTCTTAGCTCATCTGCACTTGTTAAACCAAGCTTAACTTTTTCCAAAGCATCCATACCTAAAGTTAAAAAGCCTTTTTTTAAAGCATATGTTAAAATATTTTCATAATTTGCATTATTTTCTATCATACTTTTTAAATTATGGTCTAAAAATAAAAACTCAGCTACCATTAAGCGCCCTTTATATCCACTATACATACACTTAGTACAACCCTTTGCTTTATAAAATTTTCCTTCAAAAACTTGATTTTGAAAATGAAATTTTTCATCGCTAAGTTCTTTACATTCACATAGTTTTCTTACCAAGCGTTGGGCTATAATCAAATTAAGCGCATAAGCTATTAAATATTCTTTTGCACCCATGTGCTTCATTCTAAAAATAGCTTCTATAGCACCATTAGTATGCAAGGTGCTTAAAACTAGATGCCCACTTAAAGAAGCTTTTAAAACTATATCCAAACTCTCATCATCTCTGATTTCACCCACCATAATCACATCAGGATCTTGCCTTAAAACCGCTCTTAAAGCTTTATGAAAATCAAAACCAGCTTTAGAATTTAACAAAATTTGCTGAGCATGTTTAAGTTTATATTCTATAGGATCTTCTAGAGTAATAATTTTTTTATTTTGATCAAGCTCGTTTAAAATAGCATGCATAAAAGTACTTTTACCACTCCCCGTTGGCCCACAAAATAAAATCAAACCATAGGGTGCATTTATATATGTTTTTAACGAGGTTAAATTTTCTTCTTTAATAAAAAGTCTATCAAGTTTTAAAACATGCTCATCTTGTTTTAAAATTCTAAACACTACACTTTGTCCAAATAACAAAGGCATAATTGAAATTCTAAAATCATACTTTTGCTCTAAAATAATCTTAGAAAAACTCCCATCTTGAGCTTGTCTTTGTTCGGCTACATTAAGCAAGGCAATGATTTTTATATGCATTAATAAAGCCTGATAAGAACTCACATTAAGACTATGTATATATTTTAATTCTCCATCTATTCTAAATCTTATCAAAACTTCATTTTCCAAAGGCTCCAAATGAATATCACTTGCTCTTAAAAAACAAGCATAAGTTAAAATTAAATTCAAAAACTGCTCTAATAAAAACTCATCTTTATTTTCATCACTTTTTAAATTAAGCTCTAATTTATCAAGGTAGTTTTGAAAGCAAATTAAAAATTTAATCCTTTCTAGTAAGAATTTAAATTGTGTAAAATCACAAAGAAAAATTTTAATAACTTTTAAGCGGTATAAATTTTGTATTTTTTCTAAAATACTCTCATCTAAAGGTTTTAAAGAAGCTATATGAATATTTTCATCATCTTCATAAAAACAAAAAATATTATATTGTTCTATTAAAGAAAAAGGTAAAACATGGAGATATTTTTCTATTTTAAGAGTTTGGTTTAAGTCTAAAATTTCTAATTTATACTCTAAAGCTAATTCTTGCAAAGAAAACTCATCTGAAGTTTTTGTTGTTTTTATATCATTCAAAATAATTTCCTAAAAGTTTTTCATACTCTTCTTTAGCTCTTAAAGCATCTTCATGCTTTCCAAGTTTTAATTTAGCATTGATAAAAACTAGCCACGCTTCTTTTTCCAACAACTCAAATTCATTTGCCTCAATAGCCCAAAAAATAGCCTTTTGATAATCTTTTATTTGATAAAAATATTTAGCTAAATTTAAGGCATTTTCATAACTTGGATGATTGATAAATTTTTCATAGAATACATTTTGCTCAAAACTTTCATTTTGAATATTCATTGCATTTAAAAAAGACAAACAAATTAAAAAATTAAAACATATCATCTTCATGTTCAAAACCTAATTCTTTTAAGCTTAATACTTTTTTATCAGCTCTTATTAAACTTGGTTTGATGATAAAAACTATTTCGCTAATATCTTCTAAATTTTGCTTTCCTTGAAATAAAGCTCCAAAAAGTGGTATTTTAGATAAGGCACTGACTTCATTATGATTACTAATCGTATTTTTACTAATCAATCCACCCAAAATTAAAGTTTGCCCATCATCAACTTCAACTACAGTAGAAAGCTTTTTTTGTATGGTATCTGGTGCTATATTTCTTGGTTTATTTTGTCTATGGTTATCAACACTATATTTAAAATCACTCAAACTAGGATTAATTCTAAGCATGATTTTGTGATCATCTGAAATTTCAGGCAAAATATTTAGTAAAATTCCTACAAAAATAGAATAATTATTATAAGTCTCACTAATGGTCGTACCATTTTCAGTACCCTTAGAGCTTTCTTTTACTTGATAATTAATCGTATCACCTATGGAAATAATAGCTTGTTGATTATTAAGTGCCATGAGTTTTGGGTTAGAAAGCACAGTGGTTTTACCATTTTCTTGTAATAAATTTAAAATAGCTTTAGTTTCAACATTGGCTTTAAGATTGATATTTCTAACACCACCTTTATTGATTATAAAATCATTATCATCTCCATTAAGTTTAAAAGCAAGCTCTTGCCAGTTAATCCCACTTGAATGACTTTTATTTAAATGTACAGCAACTATACTTACATCAATTAAAACTTGCTTTTTAAGTCTTTTATTTAAATCTTTTAAATATTTTTCAACTCTTGTAAGCTCATATAAAGTAGCATTTAAAGTGATAATTCCTGCATTAGTATTAATAATAGGCTTAGTTGTATTTTCATCTAATAAAGCTTGTATTTCTTCTGAAATTTTTTCCCAAAAATCAAATTTATCTGTGCTAATAACTAGATTATCTGCTTCTTTAGTACTATCATAATCGCCCTGTTTAGGTCTTGAATCCACTGAAGCTTTAGTAATGCTTTGTCCTTCTCTAATAGAGCTTATATAATGCACTTTAAAAGTTTTAACTTGTCTTCCATAAATTTTTAAAATATTTTTTTCATACTCATAAGCAAGATTATTTTCCATCAATAAAAGTTTAAAAATTTCTCTTAAAGACATCTTTCTTATGTGTAGATAATTTTGGGTATGATTTAACTTTTCTCTGGCTAATGAATCTTTTATTATAATGCTAAAACCACATTCTCTACCAAGTTCATTTAAAATTTCGATCAAAGAAGTTTTATTTTCTACACTTATATCAAAAAAGCGCTGATGGCACTGTGAGGCAAAAACATTTGTAAAAGTTAAAATACTAATAAATAAAAATATTATTTTTTTCATACAATTTTAAAACCATGATTTTTTCTTCCTTTATCAATATAACTTGAGAATTTTTAATCTCAACAATCTTAAAACCTTCAATATCATCATTCAAAGCATACCATTTATCATCAATCTTAACTTTATTAGAAACGATAGCTTGTAAGGAAAAATCAGATTTTATATTTGTAGTTTTTTGAAAAAAAGGATCTTGAATCAAAGAAAAATCAACATCATTACAACTTTGATTCAAAAATGGGTACTTAGTACCAAAAGCACCAAGCACCCATAAACTCACAAGTAAAAATCGAAGCAAATTTTAGTTTTCATTACTAAAATCAGCACTTGCTAGACGTTTAAGTTGTCTATAACGGCGTTGTGCTTCTGCTTTATTTTTTTCAAACAATTCTTTTGCTTGTTCAGGATTTGATTTTTTAAGTGAGCTATAACGCACCTCATTCATCAAAAAGCTTTCATATAAATCCCAATCAGGCTCTTTAGAAGAAATTGTTAAAGGATTTTTACCTTCAGCTTCTAAACGCGGATCATAAATATAAGTTGGCCAATATCCACATTTTGTAGCAAGCTCCGCTTGATTTCCTGAATTTCCAAGTCCACCTTTAATACCATGAGCTATACAAGGAGAATAAGCTATAATCAAAGAAGGTCCATCATAAGCTTCTGCTGCCATTACAGCTTTTAACAACTGTGCATAGTTTGCATTAGAATTTACTTGAGCTACAAAAATATAGCCATAAGTCATAGCAATTTGACCTAGATCTTTTTTCTGTATTGGCTTACCTGCTGCAGCAAACTGCGCTACTGAACCTGTTCTTGAAGATTTTGAGCTTTGACCTCCGGTATTTGAATATACTTCGGTATCAAGCACTAAAATATTTACATTTTCACCACTTGCTAAAACATGATCAAGCCCGCCATAACCTATATCATAAGCCCAACCATCACCACCAAAAATCCAATGTGATTTTTTGCTCAAATAGCTTTTAAGCTCTAAAATATCATTTACAGCTTTAATTTGTTTATTTTCTTCTAATAATGGCACTAACTTATCTCTTAGTTCTAAAGAAACTTTAGAATCTTCTTTATTTGCAATCCATTCTTTATATAATGCAGAAAGTGCATTAGGAACTTCTTGCATACTTTCATTCATGATTTGTTCTATTTTATGTCTTGTGGTTTCAGTTGCTATTTTCATACCAAGACCAAATTCAGCATTATCTTCAAATAAAGAATTACCCCAAGCAGGCCCATGACCATTTTTATTACTTTTTCTATATGGAGTTGAAGGAGCTGAACCACCATAAATAGAACTACAACCCGTTGCATTAGCAATAATCATTCTTTCACCAAATAATCTAGTGATTAAAGTAATATAAGGAGTTTCTCCACACCCTGGACATGCTCCATGGAATTCAAATAAAGGTTGAGCAAATTGAATACCTTTTGCATTTTCTCTATTTAAGATATTATCTTTATAACTTACTTTTTTGAATAAATAATCTGCATTTTCTTGCTCACCATGATCAAGCTCTTCACCTAGTGGCACCATTACTAAAGATTTTTCTTTAGTAGGACACTCATGCACACAAAGCTCACAACCTGTACAATCAAGTGGTGAAACTTGAATTTTGAAATTTAATTTTTGCTCTTTTACGCCTTTTGCATTTAAACTATGTTCTTTCACACCTGCTGGAGCATTTTCTAATTCTTTTTCATCTATTAAAAATGGTCTAATAACCGCATGTGGACATACTGAGGCACATTGGTTACACTGAATACAATTAGTTTCTATCCATCTTGGCACCATAACACCGACGCCTCTTTTTTCATACTCGGTAGTACCATGCTCAAAACTACCATCTTCATAGCCCAAAAATGCCGAAACCGGTAAATCATCACCCTTAGCCGCATTCATAGGTTTTGCGATTTTTTCAACAAACTCAGTACCTTTATAAGCTATAGTTTCTTCTTTAACTTCATCAGCTAAATTTGCCCAAGATGGATCAATATCAACTTTTACAAGTCCATCTGCACCTACATCAATAGCTTTATAATTCATCTCAACTATAGCATCGCCTTTTTTACTATATGATTTATAAGCTAATTCTTTCATATATTTTTGCGCATCTTCAAAAGGAATGATGTTAGCAAGCTTGAAAAACGCTGATTGCATAATTGTATTTGTTCTACTACCTAGTCCTATTTCTCTAGCAAGTTTTGTAGCATTAATAATATAAAAATTAATTTCTTTTTGCGCTAAAACCCTTTTTACTGCATTTGGAATCTTCTTAATAGTCTCTTGCGCACTCCAAATACTATTTAAAAGGAAAGTTCCACCTTTTCTAATACCTGCTAAAACATCATAAATTTCTAAATAAGCAGCCACTGAACACGCTACAAAATGCGGTGTAGAAACTAAATAAGTTGAAGTGATAGGTTTTTTAGAAAATCTTAAATGGCTTCTTGTATAACCACCTGATTTTTTAGAATCATAAGCAAAATAAGCTTGCGCATAAAAGTCTGTTTTATCCCCTATGATTTTAATAGAGTTTTTATTCGCCCCTACAGTACCATCAGCACCAAGTCCATAGAATAAACACTCTATAGTACTTTCATCACCCAAAGAAATTTTTTCTCCCACAGGCAATGAAGTAAAAGTCACATCATCATTAATTCCTATGGTAAAACCATCTTTTGGATTAGCTTGATTTAGGTTTTCAAAAACTGCTATTAGCTGAGCAGGATCAACATCTTTTGAAGAAAGCCCATATCTACCACCAACGATTAAAGGTGCTTTTTCTTTTCCATAATATGCACTTTTTAAATCCAAATAAAGTGGCTCGCCTAAACTTCCTGGCTCTTTAGTTCTATCTAAAACAGCTATTTTTTCAACACTTTGAGGCATTACATCAAATAAATATTTTAAACTAAACGGTCTATATAAATGAACTTTTAAAACCCCTACTTTTTCGCCTTTGCTGTTTAGATGATCTACAACCTCTTTTAAAGCTTCAGTCGCTGAACCCATTGCTACTACAATGCGTGTTGCATTTTTATCCCCATAATATACAAAAGGCTTGTATTCTCTTCCTGTAATTTTTGAAATTTCTTGCATATATTCATTAACAATGTCAGGAATGGCTTCATAATATTTATTTGCTAACTCTCTTGTTTGAAAATAAATATCATCATTTTGAGCCGTACCTCTTGTTTTTGGATTTTCTGGATTTAGACAGGAATTTCTAAATTCTAACAAAGCCTCACGATCTAATAAGCGATCAAAATGCGCATAATCCATTACTTCGATTTTTTGAATTTCATGGCTCGTTCTAAAACCATCAAAAAAATGCATAAAAGGTACTCTACCTTTAATAGCTGCTAAATGTGCAACACCTGCTAAATCCATACTTTCTTGCACAGAATGTGAGCAAAGCATAGCAAAACCTGTTTGTCTTGCAGCATAAACATCTTGATGATCTCCAAAGATAGACAATGCTTGAGAAGCTAAAGCCCTAGCTGCCACATGGATAACCCCTGGTAAAAGCTGACCTGCGATTTTATACATATTTGGTATTTTTAATAAAAGCCCTTGAGAGGCTGTATAAGTAGTAGTTAAAGCACCTGCTTGTAAAGAACCATGAACTGTCCCTGCCGCTCCTGCTTCACTTTGCATTTCTACAACTTTAACCGGTACTCCAAAAAGATTTTTTTTACCTTGAGAAGCCCATATGTCAGTATAATCTGCCATAGGAGAACTTGGGGTAATAGGATAAATTCCAGCAACCTCTGTAAATGCATAGGCAGCATAAGCTGCTGCTTCGTTACCATCCATTGTTTTCATTATTTTACTCATTTAATTATCCTTATAATTAAAATAATTACTTAAAATCAATAGCTACTTTATCTTTAATTGTCTTAAACAATGATAAAAATTTTTTATTATTTGTGTGTATAGGGTTTGAATGTGAAATTATCGGATATTTTTTATATGTTTTACAGCTTCATAAGTATTTTCAAAAAGTAGAATTTTAAATTTAGCCAAACTTTCCTTGCTTTCATAACCACTACTTACTGCTATGGGTTTAATACCTGCATTACAAGCTGCTTGAATATCTAAATGAGTATCTCCGATCATAAATGCATTTTCTTTGTTTTTAGATAATTTTTCTAAAGCTAACAAAATAGGTTCAGCGTTTGGTTTTGGGTAAGTTACATCATCTCTACCTATGATAACTTTAAAATACTCTCCTATACCCAAATGATCAAGTAAAGGTTTGGAAAATTTAGAACTTTTAGTCGTTACAACGGCTAAATCAGCAAATAAACTAGCTTCATATACACTTTCTTTTGCCAAAGAAAGCAAAGAAGTTTGTTCTATATAGATTTTTTGATATACGCTTCTATAAGCATTAATATACTCACTTGTTTTTTCTTTTGACACTCCAAGTTTTTCAAAAGCTACATCTAAAGGAAAGCCTATTAAAGCTTTAATGGCTTCATGATCTCTTAAAGGCTCTCCAAAAGCTTTAAAAGCAGCATCAAATCCATCTAAAATGGCACTTGTAGAGTCTATCAAAGTGCCATCTAAGTCAAATAAAATTGTCTTTTTTAACAAAGCTTAATCTTTAATGAAAAATTTTGCTTCCACACGTCTATTTTGCGCACGGCCTTCTTTAGTATCATTGCTTGCTTTTGGCTTGTCAAAACCATAGCCTTTAGTTGCAATTTTTTCTTTAGCAACACCTGTCTTTTCAAGTTCTTTTGCAACTGCCTTAGCACGCTCTAATGATAATTTTTGATTATAAGTTTTAGAGCCTGTGCTATCTGTGTGACCTTCTAAAATAGTATAATATTGTGGATTTTCTTCTAAAACCTTACCTACTTCTTGGATTTTTTGTGCAAATTCAGGATTTATACTAATTTGATCAAAACCAAAATGCCCTTCAAGTGCTATTGTTTTTTCACAACCTATATGATCAAGCAAAGCACCCTTTCTTGGCTCTGGACATGATTTATCTATATGTTTTGTTTGCGGTTTTTCTTCGATTTGTTTAGTTGTAGTTTGAGGGGTTTTTGGAGCTTTATTGCCAAAATAAAAACTCAAGCCAACACTAGAAATCAAATTATGCTCACCATTATTGAATTTAATTTGATCTCTTGCTTCAAGTCTTAAAGTTAAGTCTTCGCCAAGTGCAAATTTAAAACCCGCACCATATTGAGCAAACATACCGCTTTTATTTTCATAAGCTCCATGGCTTAAATACTCATAACCCGTTCCTAACAAACCATATAAATATACATGATTAGCTAGATCAATTCCTTTAATAGCATTTACATAAAATCTTGAAACACTAGTATCTGTATGTGTATTATCGTTTGGATTATTATATTTTGCGTTATCATAATACTCTAAGCCAAACTCAGCTTGATCTATCCATAAATCATCATAATGATAACCAAATCTTAAACCCACTCCACCATAATTTTTAAGATCTAAATTTCCTTCTGGGGTTGTATAGTTAAAGGTTGGAGTGATTTCTATTTTACTAGCATCAAAAGCAAACAAAACACTAGCTAAACTAACTAATCCTATAATTTTTTTCATAAACTATCCTTAAATAATGAAAATAAATGGGGTATTATATAAAAAGAAGATTAAAATAAAATAAGCCCCTTTTGGGAAAGGGGCTTAAATTTACTACAAAAAGGAGGTTTCCCTGATCGGACTTTGAAATTATAAAAGTTTATTCTAAACAAAAAATCCTTTGATTTTAAACAAAACAAAAATATATGAAAAAATGTGATTTTAAAAATAAGAGAGAGTGGATCCAAAAAATGGATCCAAAAAATTAACGTTTAGAGAATTGCGGGCTTCTTCTTGCTTTTCTGCGACCGTATTTTTTACGCTCAACAGTTCTACTATCTCTAGTGAGAAGTCCTTTTGGTTTTAATAATGCTCTAAAATCTGCATCCATAGCAGCTAAAGCTCTTGAAATACCATGTCTTAAAGCTTCAGCTTGAGCGCTATATCCACCACCTAAAGTTGTTGCTTTAATATCCATAGAAGTTTCTTGTTTAGTTACTAATAAAGGCTGAACTACTTTTAATTTTATAGCTTCATGTCCGCCAAGCCAAGTGTTTAAATCCATACCATTAACGATGATTTTACCACTACCAGCTTTTACCCAAACTTTAGCTACAGCGGTTTTTCTTTTACCTGTTGCGTATGTTGTTGCCATGATTATTTTCCTTTATTAGCAATTTGAGCAGTATGAGGGTGTTCGCTACCTGCATAAATTTTTAATTTTTTAAGCATAGCTCTACCTAGGTTTGTTTTAGGTAGCATACCACGAACTGCTAATTTATATAATTTAACTGGATTTTTTTCTAATAAATCACCAAATTTTTCACTTTTTACGCTTCCAAAATACCCTGAATGTCTGTGATATAGTTTATCTTCTGCTTTATTTGCACCTGTGAAAACTGCTTTAGAAGCATTGATAATGATTACATAATCTCCACAATCAACATTTGGAGTATAGCAAGGTTTATTTTTACCTCTTAAAATAGTCGCTACTTCTGTTAAAAGACGACCAAAACGCTTTCCTTCAGCGTCTAAAACGATCCATTCGCGTTTTACTTCGTTTGGCTTTGTTATCTTTGTCATCATCTTACCTTTGCCAAAAATTTTTTTTAAAAATGAGATTATAATTATTTTAGCTTAATTAATACTTAATTTAAGAATACATAAAGCTTAAATATTCTTGCCACTATATAAAAAATACTTAGAAAATACATAACTTGGTAAAAATAAATCTCACAAATAAAACAATACAAATAGCAAAAATTTATTTTTAATACAATGTTAAACCTCCGCTATCTCCACTTTATCTTTTAAAACATACACCAAAAAAGCTTTAGTGGAAGTCTTGCCTAAGATTTTTTCTATGGCTTCTTTGTAAAGCAAAACTTGCTTTTTATGCTCATTTAAATTTAAACCCGTTTTATAGTCTATAATGATAGCTTCATTATCATCAAATGCGAGCATATCAAGCTGTTTTTGCTCACCTTTATAAGTGATGATTTGCTCTTTTAGTAGCTTTTTACCCGCTAAAAGCGCGTTAAAGCTTTCATCTTTTAAAAGCATAGTAAGTCTTTTAAAAAGCGCGTTAAAGCTTTCATCATCTAAGTAAAAACGATATTTTTTATACACCATTTGCTTGCAAAATTCAAAATTGCTTTTAGTGTTAAAATCAAAATATTGCAAAAACTCATGCAAAGCCAAACCAAAGTGTATTTGCGTGCTTGAAAGATGACTTTTTACTTTAACTTCTTGCAAATTTACCTTTTGAAATTCTTCAAAGTTTTCTATTTGTTCTAAATTTTCTAAAGGCTCATTTGTTTTGACAAGCTGTTCTTCTATAATGCCTATTTGTTTTTCTTCGTAGTCTTGAAAATAACTCTTAAAGGTTTTAAAACTCTCATCGTTTTTTACAATAAAAAGAGAGTTTTTAGCTCTAGTAAGGGCTACATATAGACAATTTATCTCATCTTCTGCTTGAAGTTTTTCTCTTTTAGCTAAAAAAGCATTGTAATTTTGATCTTCAAGGTATTTTCTAGCACTGTGTCGGTATTTTACTTCCCAACCTTGCTCTAAATCATACTCAAACATTAAGGTTTCATTATCCGGAGCTTTTTTACTAAGTCTATCAAGTACGATTAAATTTTCAAATTCAAGCCCCTTAGATTTATGCACGGTCATAATGCTTACTCCATCATCTTGAGCTTGTAAAGACTTTAACTCACATGGAGCAAATAAAAAATTAAAGAAATTATCAAAAGTACTTGCATACTCTAAATATGCAATGAGATTAACATCGCTTAAATCAAGTTTTAAAACATGTACTAGGTATTTCAAAATCTCACCTACACTTCGGTTTAAATCAAGCGTTATAAACTCAAGTTCTTTTTCTAAAATACTACTTGCAAAGTACAAGCTAAACTCATCTTTAAGCACACAAGCCTTTGCATACTCAAAAAGCACTCTTACACTAATACAATCTATCAAAGCTACATTGCTTTGCGTATAAGCTTTAATGTCATTTTCTTCAAGAAATTCTTTCATTAAAGTAGCGTCTTTGTTAATCCATACCAAAATGCAAATTTCACTGAGCTTTATGCCTTTTTCTAAAAGCTTTTGGATGATCTTTAAAACTTCTTTGCCACTTGCTTCATGTAAAGAACTTTTTGGCGGGATATGATTTTGCAAAACTTCCACATATCCACCTTCTTTAATGCTTTTTTGCAAAGTAAAGCTAGGATTTAAAAAGCTATCAAAAAATTTATCTTTAAAGACTTCATTTACATAATCAACAATAATCTTTTTACTACGATAATTAGTATCTAAATGCTCTAATTTAATTTGTGGAAAGTCTTTTAAAAGCTTATCAAAAAGCTCTTTTTTACCCCCTCTAAAACCATATATGCTTTGCTTTTTATCCCCCACATAAAAAAAGCTTCTATTTTTTTTCACTCCCTCGCCTGAAACAAGCTCAGCGATAATAGGCTTTAAAATTTGATACTGCAAAACATTAGTATCTTGAAATTCATCGATTAATAAATGCGAAATATAGCCATCAAGCCTAAAATAAATCAAATCTTTATTAGTTTCATCACTAATTAACTCATAAGTTTTTAAAGCTATATCTGAAAAAGTCAATGCATTTTGCTTGGCATTGTTTTCATTTCTTGCTTCTTTAAAATGCTTCAAAAGCTTTGCAAGCATACTTATGCGGTAATTTTCCATTTGAGTAAAATACTCTTTTGCGCTTTGTAAAAACTCTGCTCTTTTTTGTAAAAATTCACTATCGATGACTTTTACCAAATATTTTTTATCTAAATCACAAATAATAGGTTTAGTAAAGAAATCTTCTATGTTTTCAAATTCGAAATTTTTTTGATAGTTTTTATCTGTGCTTAAATTTCTTGCATAAGTTATAAACTCACTTAAGCTTTTTTCTAAAAAAGTTTTATTTGGAAAATGTGCATTTTGTATAGATTTTATCTCACAAGATCTTTCATACAAGCTTTCAAGATTTTGCAAAAAATCACTTTTACTTTTTGTTTGGACAATGTAATAAGCCAAAGCCCTTAGTTCTTCTTCATTTAATTTAGCGATGAAATTTTTATAACTATCTTGACTTTCTATAATGTCAAAATCACTCATAAGACCTAAATTTAAAGCAAAAGAACGAATGATTTGCGAAAAAAAACTGTCAAAAGTGTAAATATTAAGCTTAGATCTTAAAAACTCATCTTTGTATTTTTCTCTTAAAGCTATAAGCTCATTTTTGCTTTTACCTAGCATTTTCATAAGCTCATTACACTCTGCTTTATTCTCTCCATTTTCAAGCACATCAAATTCTAAAAAGGTTTTAAAAACTCTTTCTTTCATTTCACTTGTAGCTTTATTAGTAAAAGTAAGGGCTAAAATTTCATTAATCTTAGCTCCCATTAAAACCAAAGCTACAAAACGCACACTTAATGCAAAAGTTTTTCCACTTCCTGCACTAGCTTCTAAAGCTAAAAAAGGCTCAAAATGATAACTCAAAGTTTAAACTCCTTTTTATAAAGCATGGTATAAGGGCTGTAAGTATTGTCGTTTTTTTGATTAAAAAATTCTTTTTCCAAAGGTTCTTTAGCAAGCTCATTAAGTAAATCTTTCAGTTCTTGTACGCTCTTACTTTTAACATTTTCATGTATGATTTTGATATTTTTTAGATCATAAAAACAAGCTTTTGTATTTAATAAGGCATTTTGACTTTCTAATAAAAACTTATAAAAAGCAAGTTGATAAGACTTTTCATCTGCCTTGCCGCTTTTATAATCTATAATCAATCTTTCATTGCCATTATTATCTACTCTATCTAAAAAGCCTATGGTGTAAATTTTCACTCCATTTTCTGCAATAAATTCTTTTCTTGGTGGATTAAATTCACATTTTTCTACCACATAACCTTGCTTAAAATGCTCATTTTCAAGTGTTTGAAATTCTTTAAATATAGTTTGTATTAAAGCTAAATTTAGTGCATCAACTCGGTATTGCTTAATGCTTTTTACCACTTGCATAAAAACTTCATAATCAAAATGATTTTTAGATTTTTGTGTATAATAAAGCTCTAAAGCCTTATGGATAAAACTCCCCAACTCATTTGCTCTAAGTGTATCATCTAAAGTCTTTGGCTCTTTTAATTTTAAAACATACTTATAATAATAATCCAAACCATAATGTACAAGAAGATGAAATCTTGAAAAAGAAAGATCGCTTTGAAAATAATCGTGTTTTGCTTTAATACTTACAATAGGTTCAAGGTTAAAAATACATGGATAAGTTTGAAAATATTTCACATAAGCATTATTGCTATAAGTCTTATCTTCATAAAGTGGAAGTTCAAGTTCATTTAAAAATCTTGATTTGATTTTTTCTTCATTTTCCACATAAGAAATTCCAACTAATTTTGCCTTGGCTATTAAAGTATAATAATAATGTCTTTGTAAATTTTCTCTTTGAGCATGAGTGATAAGTCCTGCTTTTTTACGAATTTCATTATTTAAAAATAACTCGCTTGAAACTCTTTTTGGGATAAACTCATCATTAAAATCAACTATAATTACCCCATCATATCTAAGTCCCCTACTTTCTAAAAGTCCCATTACAGTAACTTCACCACCACCAACACTGCTTAATTTTATACCATCAATTTGCATAAAAAATAATTCTAAAATTTGTACAAAGCTTAACTTGTGTGTTTTTATAAGCTCTTTGATAAAAATAAGCTCTTGATGTATATAATTTTTTAATTCCTCTTCACTATCTTCTAGCAAATTAAAAATAAAATTCTCAAAAAAATCATAAGAAATATTTTCATCAAAAAGCTTTTTAAACTCTGCAAAATCAACGTTAGAAGAAAAAAAGTGTAAATTGCACAAATGTTTGTTTAAATTACACCTTTCATAAAAATCTTCATTTTCTTCATACTCAAACTCATCATCTTTAGCACTTTCATATAAAGACTTTAATCTATGATAAAAAAGTGTGTTTTTTATACTTTCTCCACTTGCATAGTTTAAAACATTATTTTTATCATAAAGTCTTAAAATATCTACAAAATTCTCATCAGGAGTAATCACTACAATATCTTTTGCACTTATACCAGATTTTAAAAAAGAATTAATTTTTTCAAAAACAAAAGCAGCTTGTAAAGATCTTAAGTGAAAACTTTTATAACTAATCTTACTTTCTTTAAAAAAGCACTCTTCTTTTAAAATTGTTTTTTGATTTACATCAAACAAATAAGCATGATTTTCTTTAAGAGAAAGTCCTTGTAAAAAGCTAAGAGTATTTAAAAAATCTTTATTAAATTTAGTACAATTAAACTGCACTTTAAGAGGAAGTATTTCCTTAACTTTTAACAAAAGCTCTACTTCAAAAGCATTTAAAAAACCTTGAAAATCAAAAACAATCTCATCATAATTTTTTAAAAAATCATTATTAATTTCATAATCTAGTGGCAAAGAAATATCATCATATAAATTTTGTTCTTTTAATAAAGCAAGATAATTTTTAAAAAGCTCTTCTAAAATTTGCAAATGCTCATCATACTGAGCATAAGCATCATGAAATTTTAGCGAGTTGATATCTTTTTTTTCTAAACTAAGCTCTTTAAAGAAACTAAATAAATAAGCATTATTCTTTAAGAAAGCAAAAAAATTACTCGGTATTTTTAAACTTTGCTCTAAATTTTTAGTTTGCTCGCAAGCCTTTTTCATCAAAAGCAAGCATTCATAATGAGTTGCTTGAAAATGTGGAGAAAAAACTAATTTTTGCATAAATTCGGCTATACTCATAGCCGGTTCTACTAAACTATCAACCTGTAGTTTTTTCTCATAATACTTTCTTAAAGCTCTTAGTGAGCTAAATACAAAAAGTTTCATTATTTAGTTTGTAAAAAGAATTTAAAAAATCCTACACTATTTTCATCTTGAGTGATTTTTAAAAGTATTTGCCAAACACCTTTTTCTTTGATATTAAAATCAAACACCAAATCACTTCCTTCTAATCTAGCTTGTAAATTCTCATCATTTACATTTGTGTGTGGACGCGAAAGTAAAGTTTGAATTTGAAGCTTACTTAAGTCATAATCTTTTAAATTTTCAATAGCAATTCTAAGTTCATTTTGCCCTTCATTGATACAATAAACTTGATTTTTCTTATGCACAAAACTTTCTTTGTCTTTAATGCTTAGCTTAAAATTTTCATCAAAAGTCTTTTGTCTGTTTTGAATTTCATTATAATTTAACTCAACATTTTGATAAGAATCAAAATAAAAATTATCTTCATACACAGGGGCTTTGCTTGCAATAAAAACCGTAACAATACAAGCTATAACAATAAGCCCTAAAGAAATCAAAATACCATAAGGCCAAAATGTTTTTTGATTTTGCATTTATCTTCTCCTTTTGATTTTTCTTTGAACTAGCATTAAAATTGCGACACATAAAAAGCCATAGATTAAAATTCTCATGATATTTAAAGTATCACGATTTGAATTTCCATAAAAAGGTTTTATATTAAAATGATTTGCCACTTGATCGGCAATATCTGCATAGCCATTTAAAATAGCAGCATTATAAATATCTTTTTGTTTAGGATTTGCAAGTATAGGTAAAATCGTTCCTTTTTCAGGATAAGGACTTAAAACACCTTCTTTATCAAAATACTTCATAGCATCATCACTTGCAAGTATATCTACCTTATGTGAAGCTTTAGAAAATACAAGCAAAATATATGGCTTACTCAAATTAGCTTCATAATTTTTTAAACTTTCAAAGTCTTTTTTATCGCTTAATACTAAGGCTATATTAACTCCAGTTAACTCATGAATTTGTTTCGAACTTAAAGTGATGTTTTGTTCTATTGCAGTGTTTAAGATGTTATCATTTAATAATATTTCAGCATGTAAGAAATTAGCAAAGCAAATAAAAATGGCGGTTAAAAAACCGCCTTTAAATATATTTTTCATCCTATAAAAAGATGATTTACAGTTAAAACCGACCAAGCAGTAATTCCTGCTGCTACAACCAAGCCAGCTATGATTAAGTATTCAAGAACTTTTGCCATAATCATTCCTTTATGATGATATGTTCTTCTCTTTTAGAGTCAAACATTTTAATTTGCTCTGCATTTTCTATTTTATAAGGTTTTTGCATAACATCTTGCTGAGTTTTAAGACCCCAAACAGTAAGTCCTGCTAAAATCGATAACAATAAAACAGTTGCTATTAACATTCCACTAACACCTGAAAGTGAAAATACACATCTATTTGAATTTTCCATTATTCACCCCTTGAAAGAGAAATCACATATTCACTAACTGCTTCTTTTTGAAGCTCATTTAACAATCCATTGTTAAAATGAGGCATTACCCCTATACTTCCTGCTTTACCACGATTTAAAACATCTACTACAAACCCAGCACTGCCATATTTTGTTAAATCTGGAGCTACTAACTGACCATCAATAGTTCCTTTTCCATCCTCTCCATGACATACTGCACAAGTTACAAAAAGCTCTTTTCCTTTTGCCACAAGCTGAGGATTTTCAGTTTTTTTAATCGCTGAAATTTCAGAAGCAACATAAGCAGCAATTGCAGGGATATCAGCCTCATCTATGCCATTATCAGCTGCGCTTAACATCTCACCCATAGGATAATTCATGCCCTTAGAACCTTTAGTAATTACTTCTATAAGCCCTTCTTCTGAACCCCAAATGTTAAGATTTTGTGCTTTTCCATTAATACCATCACCTGTAATTCCATGACAAGAAGAACATTGAACCAAGAAAATATTTTTACCCATTTCTTGTTTATCTTGTGCGCTTAAATTTGCAAATTTTTGTGCAAATTTTTCATTATGTGCTTGTACTTCTTTATTATACTCACCAATTTGAGAATAACTATTTAAAGGATATCCCCAAAGAAAATACCATATACACCACACTATAGCCAAGAAAAATACAACAGCCCAGCCAAGTGGTATAGGATTTTTAAACTCACCTATACCATCCCAACTATGCTCGCTTAGCTCACCTTGGCTTTTTTCTTCTTTCATACTTTTAAATAATTTTCCTACCACAACAAGTGTAATCAAGATGATAAGAATTGCTCCAATAAAAGATAATAAATTAACATTATCTTGTAAGTTCAACCATTGCATTAAGCACTCCTTTTATTTTGCTCTAAAACACGATCGCTGATTTCATCATGCAATGCTAAATCAGCATATTTTTCATAGTTTCTTCTACCTGTTTTTTCAGATCTATATAAATGAAACCAATAAGAATACAAAACTACCACTAAAAGCACTACAAGAGCAAAAAAACCATAAGCTTGTAGCTCTCTTATTAGTTCTAAATCCATGGTTTTTCCTATTTTAAGCTATTAAGATACGCGATTAAAGCTACAATTTCTCTAATTTCACCTCTAGCAAACGCATCTTTAACATCTTGATTTTTCATTTGATCTACTATAGCTTGAGCTTCTGCTTTAACTTCTGCTTGAGCCTCTTCCCAAGTACCTAGTTTTGTACCATTTTCAACATCATAAGGCACATTGAAAACTTTTTTCACAGTCAATGCCTCTGCATAAGCTGTTTCTATGTTTGCATTATTGCTAAACATATGTTTATAAGCTGGCATAATAGAACCAGGGACAACTGAAACTGGATCCCACATATGATTTTCATGCCAATCTGTAGTTCTAAAATTACCTATACGCAATAAATCGGGTCCGGTTCTTTTTGAACCCCATAAAAATGGTCTATCATAAGCATATTCACCACTAACTGAATACATACCATAACGATCTGTTTCTGATTTAAAAGGACGAATAAGTTGTGAATGACACGCATTACAACTTTCTTTAATATAAGCATGGCGTCCTGCAAGTTGTAAAACCGTATAAGGCTTTTTACCTTCAATTGGTCTTGCATTTTGAGCAAAATCAGGTAAAACTTCTACAATACCCGCATATGCAATCACAATAAATACCGCTACAGCAAAAAAGAATGGATTTTTTTCTAACCAACTAAACATATTTTTCCTCCTTATGCTGCCATAGGTGAAGCACTTTTTGGTTCTTTATCAAGTACTCTACCCACTGCGATTGATTTGTAAATATTATAAACAAACATGAAAAATCCTACCAAGTATAACAAGCCACCCACAGCTCTAATCCAATAGTAAGGAATAATAGCTTCAACAGTATCGATGAAAGTATAAAGTAAGTTACCATACTCATCTGTAGCTCTCCACATCATACCTTGAGTAATACCTGCTATCCACATAGAACTAAAGTACAATACTATACCTGTGGTTTGAATCCAAAATTGAGCTTCCATTAGTGATTTGCTATATAGCTCTCTTTTAAACATTCTAGGCACCATATGATAAAGTGCAGCCATAGTCATAAAGCCAACCCAACCTAAAGTACCATCATGAACATGCCCTGGAATCCAATCTGTAAAGTGTGCTAATGCATTAACTGATTTAATAGAAAGAATAGGACCTTCTAAAGTTGAGAACATATAGAAAGTTGAAGCTAAAATCATAAATTTGATTAATGGACTTTCTCTTAATTGACTCCACTCACCTTTCATAGTAAGTAAGATATTAATTGCTGAGCCCCAAGAAGGTAAAATAAGTACAATTGAAAAAACTGAACCCATGGTTTGCATCCAATCAGGTACAGTAGAATAAATCAAGTGGTGTCCACCTGCCCATAGATAAACAAACATTAAGCCCCAAAATGCAAATAAAGACAATTTATAAGAGAAAATTGGCTGACCGCTTTCTTTTGGTAAAAAATAATAAATTTGAGCAATAATACCAACAGTGAATACAAATGCAACAGCATTGTGTCCATACCACCATTGAACTAACGCATCATTTGTTCCTGCATACATAGAAACACTATGCCACCAATCACCCATTCCACTAACAAAGTATGTTGGTACAGCCATATTATTAAATAGATAAAGCATTGCTATACCTAAGAAAGTAGCTATATAATACCAAAGTGAAACGTATAAAGTTTTTTCACGGCGAATTCCAATAAGTCCAAAAATGCTTACACCCCATAAAACCCAAACTAAAACTACCAATATATCAAGTGGCCATTCAAGTTCAGCATACTCTTTTGAAGTACTAACACCTGCAAACAAAGTAATAACAGCTATAATCATAGTGATCATATAAAGCCAAAAATGTAATTTACCAATAAACATTAAAAAGCTTGATTCTGCCATACTAACTTTTAGCACACGCTGACCAATATAATACCAAGTAGCCCAAATTCCTGAGAGCATAAAACCAAAAATTACACCTGAAGTGTGTAATGGTCTAAGTCTTGAAAAAGTACCATACTCACCGGCTAAATAGTTTAAATCCGGATAAGCCATTTGAAAGGCAATAAGCGTTCCAATAGCCATACCAATAACACCAAACAATAAGGTAGCAAACATAAAATATTTAGCAACCGTATAGTCATAGTTTAATGCATTTCCTGGGTGCATTTCCTCTCCTTAAGTTTTTTTCTGCAATTATGCAATCTTTATATTATATGATATCTAATATCTTTTTTAGCTTAAATTATGTCAAATTATTTATTATTTATTAATAAATTATAATGTTATCGCGTGAGTATAAAACCTGTATATGAAAAATACACTCCATATAAAAAGATTAATAAGTAAGAAATCAAACTAGCTATTTTTTGAAATTTTTCATTTAGTGTTTTAGAAAAATAAGCAAAAAATACCAATGCAGGCAAGGTTGAAAGTCCAAAAACAAGCATAATTAATGCTGCTAAATAAACATTTTGTACACTCATTCCAAAAGCTATATAAAAATATACTAAGCCACAAGGCACAAAGCCATTTAAAAAGCCTAAAAAAATAGTACTTTTTAAAGACTTGTTTTGAATTAATCTTGAAATGCTTTTTTTAATGACACAATCAAAAATTAAAGAATTTTCAAAAAAAACTAAAAATTTTCCTTTAAAAATTAAAGCACAAGCTAAAATCATCATAAAAAGCCCAATAGCAAAAAACATTACACCTTTTGCAAATTCATTAAAAGAAAATAAATTTCCAAAAATTCCAAAAAATACACCTAAGCAAACATAAGCAAAAATTCGAGATAGATGATAAGAGAAAATCAAAAAAGAAAAAGGAAGTTTAATTTGCTTTGAAAGCTGAGTATAAGCCAAAACAAAACCTCCGCACATTCCATAGCAATGTCCAAAGCTTGAAAGAAAAGCTATACTCGCTAAAGCAATAAAATCTAAATTCACAAAAGCTCTAAAAATTCTTTAAAAATATATTTGCTCTCATGTGGCCCTGATGAGCTTTCTGGATGGTGTTGTACTGATATAATAGGATAATTTTTATATCTTACACCCTCTACATTGTCACCAAATAAATTTCTATGAGTAATTGTTGCAACCTCTGCTATTTCTTCAGGAACATTATAGTTGTGATTTTGTGCTGTGATTTCTACTGTGTTATTTGTAAGGTTGATTACTGGGTGATTTGCTCCATGTTGACCAAATTTCATCTTATAAGTTTCATAACCAAAAGCATTACTTAAAAGTTGGTGTCCTAAACAAATACCTAGCATAGGAATTTTTGCTTCTGCTAATTTTTTAATCTCTGCGATTTCATCTTTTAAAATTCTTGGCTCACCTGGCCCATTAGATAAAAATACCCCATGAATCACACCTTTTTGGTATAATTCAATCAAATCTTTTGCCTTGATATTATAAGGAAAAACTTCTACTTCAAGCCCCACGCTTACAAGCTCATTTAAAATATTTTCTTTTACACCATAATCAATCACAGCTACTTTTTTACCACTTGCTTTTACATTCTCATAAGCTTTTTTGCTATGATCCCAAGCACCTTTACTATGCTTATAAGAGCTTTTAGTACTAACCTGTGCTACATAATTTACCTCATCGATTTTAGCACTAGAAAGAAGCATTTTTTTAAGTTCTTCTTTGTCTTTGATTTCAGTAGAAACAACAGCTCTTAAATTGCCTTGATCTCTAATCATTTTAACTAAAAATCTTGTATCAATTTCGCAAAGTCCTATTTTGCCATGGTTTTTCAAATAAGCACTTAAAGAATTGTTAGCTCTAAAATTAGAATAATCTTCATTTAATTCTCTTATAATCATACCGCTAGCAAAAACTTCTTTGCTTTCATTGTCTTCATCATTAACACCAACTATACCAATTTCTGGCATCGAAAATACCACAAACTGACCTGCATATGAAGGATCAGAAATAATCTCTTGATAACCCGTTAAAGAGGTATTAAAAACAAGTTCTCCAAAAAAAGTTCCACCTTCTCCAAAAGCCTTTGCGCTTAAAAAAACATCATTTTCTATATAAATATAAGCTTTCATAAAAGTCCCTTTTTTCTAAGCTCTTCTTGATACAGCTTTTCAAATACTAATTCATATTCTTCAGAACCTGGGATAAGTTTTCTTTTATAATTTGAAATTTTTTCATAAACCAAATCTTCTAAATTTTCATACTCTTTTAAATAAGACATAATGCTTGAAAAAATGAGATTTTTCACGCGATTTTCTGATACATTATAATTTATTAAATCCTCTTCTACTAAATTTTCTAAAATTTTATGAGAAAGATTGTTATATCTATCTTCACTATCAAGTATAAATTTAAATTCATTTGCTAATTTTTTCTTAATCATCCAAAACATACTTTTTCTATCTATTTGCATAAACTCAATTTCATCTTCCTGACTTTCCAAAAGCTCTTTTGCTTTTTCATCAAGCTTACGCTCGTTTAAAACATCTATTTCTATAATCTCTTTTGCTATTTTTAAAAGTTTTTGACTATCATCTTTAATTTTTACAAAAGAAGAATGCATTAAATCAAGTATTATTTTATTTGCTATATAAGGTATATGAGCTGGTTTGATACGCATTTATTCACCTTTTTATTTTTATTGAAATAATACTAAAAAAAAGGTAAAAACTGCTTAAAACTTACTGCGAACTTGCATTTTGATCTAAATTTTTTAAAAGTAATGTTAAATCCGAAGCTTTTTTAGGTTCCATTTTTGCCATAATAGATGAAATTTTTCTAGGATCTAGCGAAAGTAGAATTTTTGAAGCTTCATCAGGCTCCATTTCGCTTAATATACCTGCCACAGCCACATCTTTCATCTTAGCATAGATTTCTGTAATACGTCCCATAGTTTTATCATTAATAACTTGAAGATTTTGCTTAGTTGCTTCTAATATACGCTCATTTTGTTCTTTTAAGCTTTTGATTTGCTCTAAACTTGCATTAATATCAGCTTCTTTTTGCATTAAAGCTTGCATTTTTTCTTTTTGTAAAGCTTCAAAAGATGCTCTATAAGCCTCCAAGCTTTGTCTTGCTTCATCATATTCTCTAATTTGTTCTTGCATTTGTTCTTTTCTTGCTTCAAAATACTGCTCACAATTTTGCTGTGCATTTACAAAATTTAAAAAAATCAATAAATATATTATTTTTTTCATTATTTATCCTTATTAAAATGTCTTGTTATAGCAAGTTCATCTATAAATTTTTCTTCTTCTTTTTGCAAGGCTTTTTGGATTTTTTTTAATTCTTCATTTTCTAAAACTTTAATTTTTTCAAATTCTAAATGAGCTTTTTTATATAAGTGCTGATGGTGCGCTAATTCTTTTTTAGTTAAATCCAATTTTTGCTTAACTCTTTGCTTACCTTCTCTTGCAATTTCTTGCATTTTTAAAGACGATCTTAACAAAGTTATAGAGCCCTTATCGGCTAAAGTTAAGCTTTCGCAAGTTTTTGAAGCTTCTTTAAGCTCTTCTTCACACTGCAAAAGCTTTTGTCTTGTTTTAGTTAAATTTGCTTCTGCTTTATCAAGCTGTTGTTTTCTAAGCTTAATTACAGAAGAATATTTGCTTTTCATAAAATGATAGTATCTTCTCTTTCAGGACTTGTAGAGATATAACCTACTTTAACACCACTTAATTCTTCTAAACGTTTAATGTATTTTTTAGCATTTTCAGGCAATAAATCATAATCCCTAATCCCTGCAACTTTATCCCAGCCTTCCATTACTTCATAAATAGGTTTAGCATTTTCTAAATCACAAGGCACATAGTCTATTTCTTGTCCCTTATACTCATAAGCTTTACAAATTTTAACACTTTCAAAACCATCTAACACATCAAGTTTCATTAATGATAAAGTATCTAAGCCATTTAATCTTGCAGTATATCTTACCGCAACCGCATCAAACCAACCACATCTTCTTTTTCTACCTGTACTTACACCGATTTCTTTACCAATAAGTCCTATTTTTTCACCATCTTCACCTAAATCTTCACTTGGAAAAGCTCCATTTCCCACTCTTGTTGTATAAGCTTTTACTATACCTATAACTTTTCCAATTTCTTTTGGATTTAATCCCAAACCACTTAAAGCTCCAGCTGAAATAGTCGTTGAGCTAGTAACATAAGGATAAGTTCCATGGTCAATATCAAGCATTGATCCTTGCGCACCTTCTAACAATACTTTTTTATCCTCATCTAAAGCTTTCCAAAGCATTCTTGTAGTATCTGTGATATATGGTGCTAAAACTTCTTTAAAGCGTTTTAAATCTTTTAAAATTTCATCATAACTAGGCATTGCAATACCTAAAGCATCAAAATAAGTTTTTTTAAGTTCAAAATCTTTCATTAAATTTTCACAAAGTTTTTCAGGCTCTAGCAACTCCCCTACTCTATGTCCATTACGACTTATTTTATCTTCATAACTTGGTCCTATACCTTTGCCTGTTGTACCTATAGCTTTATCGCCTTTAAGTCTTTCTCTTGCTTGATCAATCAAAGCATGGTGGTTTAAATTTAAATGAGCCCTATCACTTATAAACAATCTTCCTTCTAAATTTTCAAATTGAGCCATTTCGCTAATTAATACATCAGGATTAACCACAACCCCATTTCCTATAACATTAATACATTGCTTATTTAAAACGCCTGATGGCATTAAATGTAAAGCATATCTTATACCATCAACCCATATAGTGTGACCTGCATTATGTCCACCTGCACTCCTGCAAACATAATCATAATTTTCACATAGTTTATCAACTATCTTACCCTTACCCTCATCACCCCATTGGATACCAACGACAATATCTGCTTTACTCATAAAAAACTCCATTTTGACTTAAATTTGGCGAGAAGGTGAGAGAATCGAACTCCCCAAAAAGTAGTCAACTACCCTTTCATCTGATTTGAAGTCAGTGGCCATCACCAGATAAGCTAACCTTCCAAAAATTATATTATATCTTATAAATTTATATATTAGAATAAAATAATTAGTAAATATATATTTTTACAAAAATGAAAAATAATTATACTTATAAAGCAAAAATTAAAAAATATTTCATATAATTAATAAAAAATAATATAATTTTTTCAATTATGTTATTATAATTTTAAACATATAAAGGAGAATACATGAAAATCATAAAAAAGAGTATTTTCTTTTTACTTTTATTTACCACTCTTTTAAATGCAGAAAATAACGGTTTTTTCATAGGTGGAGGAATTTCTAGCACAGGAAACAAAGATACAACAAGCATTATCGGAGAAAAATATAAAGATAACTCACAAGATATTGTTTTTAATCTAATTGTGGGATATAAATATTTCTACACCCCTCAACTTGGCGCTAGAATTTATTTTAATCACGAAGCAAGTTCAATAGACTATGGAGTGGTAACTCAAGCTAAAGAAGCAGGTTGGAATGAATATACGATTAATTTAGATACTTTATATAATTTTACCTCAAATGAAACAAATATAGGTGTTTATGGTGGTTTATTTGCAGGTTATACTGATTGGGATTTTGTAAATTCTACAAATATAGAGAAAAAAGGATTCATTAGTGGAATTAATTTTGGTACAAGAGCAAATTTTACAATCATCATAGTATAGAATTGGGTGCTAAAATTCCTTTTATAAGAAGTTCTATTTCAGATTGCAAAGAAAATATTTTTCACACAAGCACAAAAACTCAAAGAATATATAGCACACAATTAAAATATATCTATAGTTTTTAAAGGTAATTCTTACAAAGAATTACCCACAAAAAAACTTTAAAGATGTTTTAACATTGTTTCATAAGCTGCTTTAGTTCCTGGGCGCACTTTAGTTACTAAACTCACTAAAACAATCACAACAGATGCAGCTAAAAATCCTGGGATGATTTCATAAATAGGAAAATTAAGCCACTCAGCCAAGAAATTTTTATATGCTACAACTACAACTGCACCTGTAATCATACCTGCAATAGCAGCATATCTAGTCATTTTTGACCAAAATAATGAAAAGAGCATTACAGAACCAAAACTTGCTCCAAACCCTGCCCAAGCATAAGCTACTATGCTTAATACGCTTGAGTTTTTATCAGTAGAAATAACAAAAGCTATCACGGCCACTGCTAAAACACCAAATCTACCTAAAGTCATTACCATTTTATTAGATGCTTCTTTATTGAAAATTCTTTTATAAAAATCTTCTGCTATAGTCGAACTTGAAACAAGCAATTGTGAACTTGCTGTACTCATAATAGCTGCTAAAATAGCACTTAATAAAATACCTGCTATCCAAGGATTAAAAAGTAATTGTGACATTACGATAAAAATCTTTTCAGGATCTTGTAAACTAAGTTCAAATTTACTCACATAAGCTATACCTAAAACACCTATCAAACAAGCACCAATTAAAGATATAACCATCCAAGAAATTCCTACAAAAGTAGCAGTTGGGATGTCTTTAGTTGAGCGTATAGACATAAAACGTACCAAAATATGTGGTTGACCAAAATACCCAAGCCCCCAAGAAAGAGCTGAAACTATACCTAAAAAGCTTAATCCTTCTCCCATAGAAAAAGTATTTGGCTTAATTTCTTTGACTATATTAACAGCTTCACTAAAGCCACCCAAATGATAAATCATCACTATAGGCACGATAATCAAGGCACTCATCATTAATAAACCCTGAATCAAATCCGTCCAACAAACTGCCTTATATCCACCCAAAAATGTATAAGCAACTATAATCACAGTTCCTGTAGTTAAAGCATAATCATATTGAATTCCAAAAGTTGCTTCAAAAAGTTTTGCTCCACCTACAAGTCCTGAAGAAACATAAAAAGTAAAGAAAATCAAGATAACAATAGCACAAACCACTCTTAATATATGCTTATCATCATCAAACCTTGTCTCAAAATAATCAGGTATGGTAATAGAATTTGCAATCACACTAGTATAAATTCTAAGTCTTTTTGCTATAAAAGCCCAGTTTAAAAACGCTCCTATACTAAGACCTATTGCAATATAACTTTCAGCTAAACCACTTACATATAAAGCTCCTGGCAAGCCCATTAAAAGCCAACCGCTCATATCAGAAGCTCCAGCACTAAGTGCTGAAACCACCGGCCCCATAGAACGACCACCTAAAAAATAATCCTCTGAATTTTTATTTTGTTTATAAAAATAAAATCCGATAAAAAGCATTAATGCTGAATATGCGACAAACATTATCGCAATTTGAGTATTAATGTGTACAACCTCCATTTATTCTCCTTTTTTTATTTTAAAGCACGAATGCCTAAATTTCCATAACGATGGAAAGATATACTTAAAGCTTTTTCATTATAATATAAAAGCAACTCAAAACGTCCATTCATTAAAGGCTTAGCATTAGCAATGATTTTTGCGCAACTTGCTGCCTTTATGAAAATTTCATCATTAACATCTAATGGAGCAAAATAACGAATTCTTTCATAATCAGCTATTTTGCTAATGAAATTTTCTTTACTTTCTTTAAGGAATAAAGTTTTTGAACTAATTTTTTGATTAATCTTTTGTACAAGATCTATTTTTTCATGCTCATCATAACTTAAAATAAGATCAATATTTAGCACACTAGCTGCTAAAATAACTCCTAAAATATCTTTTAAGCTATCATCTTTATGCACTCTATAAGCGATATTTTTAACCTTTGTATAAGAAAAAAGATTATCCTCGCCTCTTATATTGACATAATCTTTCACACTTGCAAATTCATGTTTTGCATGATAAGCATAGCTTCTTGCCATAGCTTTAATGACTTCAAAATCGGCTTTATCTTTTTCATTTAAATCTAAGCTTAAAGCATTTAAATTTGATACTAATTCATTATCTAAGACATTTTGATCAGCTTGACTTTGCTCTATATCTAAAAATTGGGTAATGTAATTATAAATTCCTACCTTTCTACCAAAGCCAATGGCTGATTTTTTAATACCACCAAAAGGTTGTCTAAGAACTATAGCTCCTGTTGTTGGTTTATTAATATAAATATTTCCTGCCTCTATGTGAGTATGGAAGTATTCCCATTCTCTTTCATCTAAACTTTCAAATCCTGCTGTAAGTCCATAACCTGTAGAATTTACTATATCAATAGCTTCTTTTAAATCTTTTGCTTTCATTACAGTTAAGATTGGTGCAAAAAGCTCATTCATGTGTGTAAAATCACCTTTTTTAGTACCATATTTAATCCCTGGAGTTAGAAGATAAGGATTATCATCTACAAATTTAGGTTTTAAAGCCCAACTTTCATATGGAGCTAACTCATCTAATGCTTTTTGCAGTTTTACATCTGGTTTATCTGCTAAAGCTCCAAGTTTATTTTTAAATACAAATGGATTTCCAACCGCCATGGAACTAGCAGCATCTACCAAAGTCTTTTTGAACTCTTCATCATTATAAACTTCTTCTTCTAAAACTAGTAAAGAAGTAGCAGAGCATTTTTGACCTGAATTTGAAAATGCCGAATGAATGATATTTTTAATCGCACTATCACGATCAGCAAATTTAGAAACAATAGTTGCATTTTTACCGCCTGTTTCAGCGCTTAAAAGTAAGGTTGGATTAGCTTTGAGCATTGCATAAGCAGTTTCTTCCCCACCAGTTAATACTGAAAATTTCACGCTTTGATCAACAAGCAAGTATTTTGATATATCACTACCTTTAGCAGGTAAGAAAATCAAAGCATCTTTTGGAATTCCTGCATCCCAAAAACATTTACAAAGCATATAGCCTGTTAGCATGGATAAAGATGATGGCTTATATATTACTTTATTACCTGCAGCCAAAGGTGCTGCTATGGTTCCTACTGAAATACCTACTGGAAAATTCCATGGCGCAATCACTACGCCTATGCCTTTTGCCTTAAAAGTTGTATTTGGATTTTGCTCTTTTAGTTTTTCCAAAGAATGTGGGTAAAATTCTAAAAAGTCTATAGCCTCACTAACTTCAGGATCAATTTCTAAGAAAGTTTTTCCTACCTCTAAAGCTGCTATACCTATTAAATCTCCTCTACGATCTCTAACAAGTTGAGCAGTTTTTGCTAAAATTTTATAAATTTCATCATGACTTAAATCGCTAAAATTCGAGCTCTTAGCTACATCTAAAGCGTATTTAATCTCTTTTTGACCTGCTAAATGTGCTTTACCTATAGTACGATTTTTGATTTTATCTTTAACTTCTACTACTTGTAAATTTTCATTTTTAATTTCTTCTTTTGCAACCGGATAGACATCATAATTTTCTAAATTTTCATATTTAGCTCTTACACCCTTAGCCCATTCTCTATTTGCTTTTAAGATAAAATCTGTATCAGGTTCGTTTTTAAATTCTTTACTCTCATAAGAACTAATAGCCTTTGTTTCATTATTTCTATCCTGGGTTCTATGAGTAGAATTATCCAAACTAGCAACGCCTTCTAAGGATTTTATAAACAATTCTTTTTGCATCTGCCAATTTTTATCATTGATTTTAAGATTGAAAAAATATCTCATGAAATTATCTTCACTAGTATTTTCATCAAGTCTTCTTACTAAGTATGCAATAGCATTGTTAAAATGTGCTTCATCGCAAACTGGTGCATAAAGTATAAGATCATGCATTTTAGAAAGCTCATAAGAGCATTGCAAACTCATACCCTCAAGCATTTCAAAAGTAAAAGATGATAAAGCTCCAGCTTGTGAAATTCTAGTATAAGCATAAGCAATTTCAAATAAATTATGACTTGCAATACCTACATTAATATATTTATGATTATCTCCCTCTAAGACAAAATCAAGCATTTTTTTATAATTGCTATCGGTGTCAATTTTTTTATAAAAAGTAGGTAGAGCCCAACCTCTTTGTGAGGCTATAGTTTCTTCACTTTCCATATTCGCTCCTTTAACAAAGCGAATTTTTATAGGCTTCATACCTTTTAAAACTCTTTCTTTTGAAAAAGCAAAAAGTTTTTTCAAATACTCATAAGAATCAGGTAAATAAGCTTGCAAAACAATACCTGCTTTAATATCATATTTTGCAACACTTTCCATAAAAGCTTCAACGGTTAATTCTAAATCTCTAAATTCTTCCATGTCAAGATTGATAAATTTAGACACACCTTGCTTTTTTTCTTCCTCTAAAGCAAGAGCATATAATTTATCCAATCTTTTTACCACCTCATCTTTAGAGTATTCAAAATCAATAATATTGATTTGGGAAAAAATGGTAGTAATTTTAATAGAAATATAAGTAATATAGCTTGTTTTTAATGCTTCTTCGTATTTTTTCATCCTATAAGCACTTTCAGCCTCGCCCAAGACCTCTTCGCCGATTAAATTTACATTTAAAGTGATTTTATCTTCATCTTTTCTTTTGCGCATATGAGGCTCTAAAACACTAGGATTTGCATCTAAAACCATAGCTTTTGTATCTTCTCTTAAATGCTTAATGAAAAATGGCACACTAAGAGTTGGTGCAAATTTTCCAAAATTTAAAAATGAAAAAAGTAAAAATTTTTCAAAAGCACTAAAAAAATCAGCTATACCATATTTGTTTAAAGTATACTCTATAAGCTCAAAACTCGCACTTTTATCTTTACATCTAAAAGAGCGATCTAAAAGCTCAATTAACATTACTTTATTTTTAGGATTATTTAAAAGTTTTTGCATTTTGGCATGAAATTCTTTTTCGCTTTGAGAGATATTACTTTCTATCTTTCTTTGTAATTCTTCAGCTAATTGCAAAGCTTTTTGTATCATTTTTTCCTCCACTTTAATAGTTAATATGTATTTATGATACAAAAATTGCAACGAAAATCAACATATATTTATTTGTAATTTATTTTTTTATGTAAAAAAGTAACAAATATAAACATATATTTTTAATTGTAAATAAAATATTAGCACAATAATAAATAATTATGAGTATTTCTTACACATCTAGCAATAATCTTTGCTTCAATATTATGATCTTTCAAAATTTTTAAAGCTTCAACTGCTTCATTTTCACTCATACTAGCTAAAAGTCCACCTGAAGTTTGAGGATCAAAATACACTATATCTTCATCTTTTTCATTTAAATTATCAACCCAAATTTTTAAACTATCTTTATTTTTATAAGCTCCTGCTGGGATAATCCCTATATTAGCCATTGACAAAACTCCATCCATTAAAGGAATTTCATTTTTATATACTTCTATCATAAGCTCTTTATTTAACATTTCTTTTAAATGTCCCAAAAGGCCAAAACCTGTCACATCACTTAAAGCACTAAGACTTTTAAATCTCTTTAAAATACGACTTGCATAAAGATTTAAAAAACTCATTTGTTCTACTGCTTTTAAAATCTTTGCTTTTTCTAGCAAACCAGCCTTGATAGCAGTACTAATAATACCACTACCTATAGGCTTAGTAAGTAAAATCACATCACCATCTTTTGCGCTATTATTAGCTATAAATTTCTTAGGATGAACTACGCCTGTTACACTAAGCCCAAAAATAAATTCATCATTTTCTATAGTATGCCCACCTACTAGCACAGCACCAGCTTCTTCAACCTTAACTCTAGCACCTTCTAACACTTCAAGTAAAATTTCATTATTAAAATGACAAGTATCAAAACCTACAATATTTAAAGCATTGATCACCTCAGCACCCATAGCAAATACATCACTTAAAGCATTTGCAGCAGCTATAGCGCCAAAATGATACGCACTATCAACCACGGGTGTAATAAAATCAAGAGTTTGCACCAAAGCTAAATCTTCATTTAGCTTATAAACACTTGCATCTTCATTATTATTAATACCACTTAAAATGTTTTCATGCGGTTTTAAAATGCCAAGAATTTTGTCAAGACCCACCGAGTCTAATTTGGCAGCTCAACCCGCAGCTTTTACATATTGGGTTAGTTTTTGATCTTTATATATCATAAAGAAATAATCTTTGCCTTTCCAAAAAGTTCATTTAAAATTTCATAAGCATTGCCTATTTTACCTATTTTAAGTTCTTTGCTTTTGCCAAAAAATTCCAAACATGCCCCGCAACTATAAATTTCAACTCCTAAATTTTCAAGTTCTTTCATAGCCTCAAAAGCAATATGAGAGCAATCAGTATTCATCAAAACACTATCATTAACACAAAGGATTTTTACAGGTTTATTAGGTAAATCTTTTAGAGTTTTTAAAAAACCTAGCATTAAATTTTTTCCAAGTTCTCCCTCGCCCACTCTATCGCGTTTTAAAAATAACACATTGTATTCTTGTAAATTTTTTTCTTGAGTTTGAGCTATATTGCCATCTTTTATAATGCTAATAATACTCTCATCATCTAAATCTTTAACGCTAAATTCCAAATTTAAAGATTTTAAAAATCTCATTACATTTTCTTTAGAAGCTTGAGAATTTAAAAGAATTTCTAAATTTTCATTTTCTTTTAACTCTTCTAAGGCTTTTTTTGTTTCTATCACAGGACGTGGACAAGCTAAATCTCTACAATCAATTTTCATTTTTTACCTTTTTTATTTAATGATATATTGTTATAACTTGTATTCAAATTAAGTTTTGTTTTTTTCTTGATTTTTCTTAAAAAATAATTCTTTAAAGCGTTTATTGGTATATTCTTCTACATCTTGTTGTAAAATTTTAAAATTTTGAATTAATTCATAAGCTCTTGGAGTAAGTTTGCTACCAGCTTCACTTCCTCTTCCTTTTTTAGCAATGAGCAATTCTTCTTTCATATTTTTTTCTAAATCTTGTATATAAAGCCATGCTTTTTTATAATTAATCCCTAGTTGTTTAGCCGCTTGGGAAATACTTCCACATTCTCCTACTAATTCTAAAATATCTGTTTTACCTTTACCAAAAAGCAATTCTCCTTCAGGATTTTCTACCCAAATTTTACTTTTTACATGAAATTTTTTACCCTTTTTTTCTTCAAAACAACCAAGTTCACAGTATTTAACATCAATTTTATAAGTTTTAAGTGTAGCTCTCATATCAGCCATATTAAAGTTTTTAGCACATTCTAAAGCATCTTTACATGATATGCGACGCTTAGAATCTAATTTTGCTTCCAATTTTTCTAAAATTTCACTTTTTGCTATATTTTTGTTTAACTTGCCAAATTGACCTAACTCACAATCTGAAATTTTTACACCTAATTCTTTTATAGCAGTTTGAAAATCTTCTTTAGAATATTGTTTTAAAAGTTCTAGTGCTTTTTTACAAGTAAGTTTATTATTTTCATCAAGATTTTTTTGAATTTGTAAAATTAGCTCTTCCATGAATTAACCTTGGATTATAAGTAGTAAAAAAGGGTGCTTGTAAACACCCTTTGAATTATTTTACATCAAGTCCTAAATTTTGACCCTTGAGTAAAACTCTTTTTCTATACATTGCACTAACTTCAGCTGCATCACCAACCAAAAGTGCATTTGTAGAACAAACCGCAGCACACATAGGCACTTTACCTTCTGCGATACGATTTTGTCCATAAAGCTCTCTTTCTTCATGAGAGTTAGTAGGCTCAGGACCACCTGCACACATAGTACATTTGTCCATTTCACCCTTAATACCAAAAGCACCATCTCTTGGAAATTGTGGAGCACCAAAAGGACATGCATAAAGACAATACCCACAACCTATACAAGTTTTTTTATCATGTAAAACAATACCATCAGCTCTAATATAAAAGCATTTTACAGGACAAACTTGCTCACACGGAGCATCTGTACAGTGTTGGCAAGCAAGAGTTGTTGAAAACTCTTTGCCTTCTATACCTTCATTTAAAGTGATTACTTTTCTTCTATTAATTCCTACTGGCACTTCGTGCGCACTTGAACAAGCTACTTGACAAGCAAAGCAAGAAATACAGCGATTATTATCTACATAAAATTTCATTCTAGCCATAACTTACCCCTTAAGCCTTTTCAAGTCTGCAAAGTCCTGCATTAAACTCAGAAATTTGCGTATTTATATCAAAACCATAGTTAGTAACCGTGTTAGAACTTTCCCCTATAGTATAAGGTTTAGTACCTTCAGGATAATTATAACTTAAATCCACACCTTGCATAATACCTGCAAAATTATAAGGCAAGCAAATTCTATCTGGCGTAACTGAATGATTATGCACACATTTTACTTTAATCTTAGTGCCTTGTGGTGAATGAATCCACATCATATCACCATCATTTATACCATATTTTAAAGCAAGTTCAGGGTGCACATTAGCAAACATCTCAGGTGTGATTGCAGCAAGATATTTACTAGTTCTCTCAAGCATACCCGCACCGCTTAAATTTACTAAGCGCATACTTGAAATAATAGTTGGAAACTCTTTACTCCAATCTGTTTTTTGTTGCTCGCTAATAAATTTACTCTCAACCCTAAAGTTTTTCTCTTGATCACCCCAAGTAGGATATTTTTTAACCAAATCCCAACGAGGCGAGTGAATAGGCTCTCTATGCAACGGAATAGGATCAGCAAATTCCCAAACTTTCATTCTCGCTCTTGCATTACCTAAACAACAAGCACTTTTTTCTCTACATTTTTCTAAGATTATACCTGAAATATCTGTGCTCCAGCTAGCACCCATTAATTCTTTTTCTTTATCGCTTAGTTTGATATTAAATACTTTTTCGATATTTTCTTTAGTAATTTGTGGGTAGCCACCTTTAACTTTACATCCTTTTGGAGTAAAAGTTTCATCTGCTAATTGAGAATGCCCATCATGCTCTAAACCAAAGCGATTTCTAAAGCCCATACCACCTTCTTCATAAGGAATATCTGTGTTCCACATGATAGAAGTGCCTGGGTGTTGTTTATCCCAACAAGGCCAAGGTAAACCATAATATTCGCCTTTAACTTCACCACCAATACCTCTTTGAGTATCAGGATCAAAATGTTCCCAATTTTGCTGGTGTTTTCTTAGACGCTCAGCTGAAATACCTCTTAAGCCTATACTTAAAAGACCATTACTCATTTCTCTTGTGGCATCATCAGGCCATATGAAATTATCATCATTATCATCTCTTGTTTGTACAAGTTTATGATCTTTTAATTCCATTTTCATACCACGAGTGTATTCTTTATAAAAACCAAATTTTTTAGCAAAAGCAAACATAATCTCTTGATCTTCTTTACTTTCATAAATTGGTTTTACTACTTGAGAACGCCATTGCATAGCACGGTTAGTCGCTGTTACATAACCTTCTGTTTCAAATTGGGTTGAAGCAGGAATAATATAAATACCATCTGGACGATCTGCTAAAACTGCTACTTCATTTACAAAAGGCTCAGCAATTACGATCATATCAAGTTTTTTAAGTGCTTCTTGAATTTTTACCGTATGTGCCATAGAAGTAATACCTGTTCCTTGCACCCAAAGTACGCGGATAGGTGAGTTTGAATAAGTTTTTTCTTCATGTAAAACACCTTGCCACCATTTTGCTAGTGAAAAGCCTTTTTCATGCATCCATTCTTTAGAATAAAATCTTGAATTTAAATACTCTCTCTCAACATTCCATACATTAGAAAAATGATTCCAAGCATTATCATCAAGTCCATAATAAGCTGGTAAAGTATCAGCCAAACAACCCATATCAGTAGCACCTTGAACATTATCATGACCTCTGATGATATTTGTTCCTGCGCCTGGTTTGCCTATATTACCAAGAACAAGTTGCAAGATAGCTAGGATTCTTGTATTAGAGCTACCTACTGAGTGTTGAGTAATACCTAAAGCCCAAAATAGCGTAGCAGGTTTAATTGTAGCTAACATTCTTGTGATTTTTTCAAGTTGAGCAGCCGGAACACCTGTTACATCTTCTACAACTTCAGGAGTCCATTTAGCAGCCTCTGCTTTTATTTCTTCAACCCCATAAGTTCTAGTTTTGATTAATTCTTTATCTTCCCAACCGTTTTTGAAGATTAAATGAAGCATACCATAAACTAAAGCTATATCTGTACCTGGACGAATTCTCACATATTCATCAGCATGCACTGCAGTTTTTGTAAATACAGGATCTACAACTACTAATTTAGCATTATTACGATCTTTTGCTTGCAATAAGTGTTTAAATCCAATAGGATTAGCCACAGCAGTATTTGCACCAAAAATAATCATCATTTTTGAATGTTTAGTCACATCACCAAAATGATTTGTCATAGCGCCATAACCCCATGTATTCGCCACACCGGCGACTGTTGCGCTGTGTCAAATTCTAGCAACGTGGTCTATATTATTAGTACCCCAAAATGCTGCAAATTTTCTAAAATAATAAGCTTGTTGGTTATTAAATTTAGCTGAACCTAAGAACATAACGCTATCAGGTCCATTTTCTTTACGGATTTCAAGCATTTTATCGCCAATTTCGTTGATAGCTTGTTCCCAAGTTAAACGTACCCATTTGCCATTTTCTTTTTTCATAGGATATTTAATACGCTGTTTTGATTTGGTAAGATCGATTTGATCTATCCCTTTACAGCAGTGTGATCCTTGAGAAATAGGATGTTCTATAGCGTTTTCTTGACGCACCCAAACTCCATCTTGTACTTCTGCTTTAATTCCACAGCCTGCACTACAGATACTACAGATTGTTCTAACAATCTTAGAATCTGGATAAGGATTTGCTACTTCTTGTTCACTTGCATCTCTAATAGCTTTGTTTTCACTACCAAAAGCCGCGCTTCCAAGACCAGCAATACCAGCAAGCTTAAGAAAATTTCTTCTTGCTAATGCCATCTTCTTCCTTTCTTAATTAATAAGCTATTTTGTAGTATTTTTCCCAATGCATAGTTTTTTTATAAAGCACTTCTTTTTTAGTACTTTTTCCTAAAACTACGGTATTTTGCTCTTGGTAGTCATCTTTAGCTAAAGCATTTACACTTGCTCCAGCTACTACCCCTAAAGCACCAATTTTCAAAGATTTTTTTAAAAAATCCCTTCTTTGATTGGCCTCCATGTTCTCTCCTTTGAAATAAAAGTAAAGAATAACTATAAATACTTATTTTCAAAGTATTTACGCACTTAACAGAGTAAATTTTGCATATTTTCACTTAAGATTTTATTTAATTTCTATTTTCATAAAAAGATGATTTTGATAATATGTATTTTGGTAACAAAATACATATTAATTTTTATAATTTGCTAAGTTCTTCTATATTTGTTTTACTAAATTTAGTAGGAAGTCTTGGTTCGTAAGGAAGTCTTTGTAAAGCTTCATCTGCTACGCTTTTGCCTTCTTTTCTTATAGGTGCTTGTACTTCTAAATAAGCCCTTTCGTTTGCAAAAAAGACTTTCATAATATTAGCAATAGCAATATAAAAATTTGAGTTTTTGTGAATTTGCAATTTTTCTATAAACTCATCTATTACAGGGTTTATCACAAAACGAAATAATTGCTGTGCAACTTTTAAATCATGCTCAATAATACTTGCCATAAAAGCAAACAAAAAACCAAATTCATCTTCACTTTGTCTGCAATCTTCTTTTTTTCTAAATTTGGTTTTTCTAATGATTTCACAAGCTTGAAGCTTCATTTTACCATCATCTCTACCCTCATCATAAAAAGAAGCACTAATAGGCACATTCACATAAGAAAAATCAAAAAACACCGCATTTTGTTCTTCTTTAAAACTTGTAAAATCACATGCACTAAGTTTTTCAAAATCAGGTTTCAAACTATCATCTAAAGGACTTTGAGCTAAAACTAAAACTTGCTCATGCCAAATTTTAAACTCATTTTCATCAATAAAATTAAAAGCTTTTGAAAAAAATTCATAAAAATATTTACGCGAAAGATCAATATCTTGTATCATTAATTTTCCTTGTTATTTTTATTTGATTATAACAAGGAAAATTTAAAAAAATCAAGTGAGATTTTAAAATTTTGTTTTAGAATCGTAAGTAAATGATGGATTGATTTGTTTTTTATCGCTTAATTCTTTATACCAATAAGAATGTAAAATATAAACTTCCTCTTCTTCTTTGTAACCACTAATCATAGAGTGGATACTTCCTTTAATAGCAAATACAGCCATATAAATATGAATAGCAAAAAATACTGCACATAAAATACCCAAAATATTATGGATGATAGCTGAAGCTCTTAAAATATCTATATGAGAAATTCCAAAAATAGACTGTAAAGAAGTAGAATTAAAATCAAGGAAAAACATAAACGCACCGGTGATTATCATCAAAAAGCCACCAAAAACAGCTATATAATACCAAGATTTTTGACCAAAATTAAACTTACCCGCAGGCACAGGTTTTTTCTCTTTGCTTAAATATCCACCTACTATCATCATCCATCTTAAATCATAACTTGCAGGAAGCATTCTTTTAATCCAACACAAAAGCATAGGAATAATAGAAATGATAAATAAAATAGTAGCAATGCCATGTAAGTTTTTACACATTCTTACAAAGAATCCACCACCAAAATAAGATCCAAAAATCATAATAAGTCCGGTTGGCACAAGGATAATCCAAGAAATTGCCGCTACAAAATGAAACAATCTTTCAAATACTGAAAAGGCATAAATTTTCTTACCATCATGAGAAAATTTCTTTGGACCTATGACCATATAGTGCAATGCAAAAGCTGAAATAACCACTATAAGTATAATCAAAACAGCACTTGCAATATACTCACCTTGTAGTTTAGTCCACAAAGCACCAAAATTTTGATAACTTTCTATATTCATCACTCTTTGCGCATCCCAAATTTGAGTATTTTTAACTTCAAAATTTTCTTGAGCAAATAGAAAGTTAAAACAGGCTAAAAGAGCTAGTATAACCCTATGCATAAATTACTCCTAAACATTACACGCTAGAAAAAGCTTAGCGTTGTAGTTTTGTTAATTTTCAGTTTCCATTTTTATTTTAAAAAAAGTTTTATTTAAAAAACATAAATTTGCAAAAAACTACAAAAAAACTCAATTTTTAGTTTCTTTTTGAATAATTTTCATAGCCAAATTCTCTTACCATAGATAAATTTTCATTCTTATCTAAGAACATTAAATTTGGAAGTCTTACTCCGTTAAAAGTGGTGTTTTTAACTATAGAATAATGAATTTGATCTAAAAATACTATTTTTTGTCCTATTTTTAACTCTTGATTAAAAGCATACTCACCCATGATATCTCCTGCTAGGCAAGTATTGCCACCAAGCAAATAAGCAAATTCATTTTCTTTTAACTCGCTATATTTTTCCCCATCACGACTTGATAAAATTCTAGCATTTAAAACCTCGCTTGTATAAGGCATGATGATAGTATCTGGCATATGAGCTTCGCTTGAAGTATCTAAAATAGCTATTTTTTTCTCATTTTCTACTATGTCTATTACACTTGCAACTAAAGTCCCACACTGCCAACCTATAGCCTCGCCTGGCTCAAGATACACTTGCACTCCATATTTATCGCTAAATTTTTTACAAAGATCAATTAGTTTTTGCGTGTCATAGCCTTCTTTTGTAATATGATGACCCCCGCCAAAATTAACCCATTTCATATTTTTAATAAATTTTGAAAATTTAGCTTCAAAAGCATTTAACACAAGCTCTAAAGAATGCGCACTTTCTTCACATAAAGCATGAAAATGAAGCCCACTTAAGGCACTTAAATCTTCATTTTCAAAATCAATCGCACGAATTCCTAATCTTGAAAATCTACCACAAGGATTATAAAGTTCTTTTGGAGCCACTGAAAGCTCTGGATTACAACGCAAACCAAGAGACTTTTTACTTGCTTTGTCTTTAAATTTTTTAAACTGATTAAAAGAGTTAAATACTATATGATGTGAAAGATCTATGATTTCATCTATTTCATCTTCTTTAAAAGCAGGTGAAAAAGTATGAATTTCTTTATCCATATATTCTTTTGCAAATTTAGCTTCCCAAAGCCCACTACAAGTACAGCCTGATAGATACTCACCCACTATATCCATAGCACCTGAAAAAGCAAAACCCTTTAACGCAAGCAAAACTTTTGCTCCACTTTGCTCACTTACTTTAGCCAAAAGTTCACAATTTTTTCTAAGTTTATCTTCTTCTAAAATATAAGCAGGGGTTTGAAAGTCTTTATCTAGATGATTTTTAATTAGCATTATTTATCCTTAATTTTTGATTTAAAACCACTTGTATAACAAATCATATTAAAATTATATCTTGTTTTTATAATTTACAATCATTAATCAAATAATAGTTATAATCAAAATCCAAATCAAAATTAATTTAGGAGTAAAAATTTAATGGACAGAAGGTTATTTTTAAAATTTAATGCTTTAGGTTTAGCAAGTATTAGCAGTGCTTATGCAATGGGAGATCATTCTCATCACAATATGCACTCAAAACATACACAAAAAGAAGTAAAAGAAATCGATACTTCTTTTATCAAACTAGAAAATCCAAACATTAAACTACTCGATGAAAAAAACTTTCCTAGCGGACAAACATTAGCAAATTTAAAACTTCTAAAAAACACAAGTACAAAGAAAAATTTCTTTAGATCAAGTATAGAAATCAAAGAAAGTCAAATAGAACTTGTTAAAGGTAAAAAAACAAAATGTTTTACTTACAATGGCTCTATACCTGGACCTAAAATAGAAGTTTATGAAGGTGACACTGTAGAAATTTTAGTAAAAAATAGTTTAAAAGAGCCAACTACAATCCACTGGCATGGACTTGACATACCACCTGAACAAGATGGCAACCCACACGATCCTATCATGCCTGGTAGAGAAAGAATTTATCGCTTTAAACTTGGAGAAAATTCAGCAGGAACTTACTGGTATCATCCGCACCCACACTACACCACAGCAAAGCAAGTTTATAAAGGCTTAGCAGGGGTATTTGTAGTAAAAGCTAAAAAAGATGCGTTATCGCACTTACAAGAGCAAGATTGGGTGATTAGTGATTTGCGTTTAGATGAAAATGCACAAATTCCTGATAATAATTTATTTGACTGGCTCAATGGTAGAGAAGGAAATTTAGTTCTTATCAATGGACAATTAAAGCCAAAAATAACGCTTGACAAAGCTCAAAGAATTCGTATTTATAATTTTTGTGCGGCAAGATATTTAAATTTACGCATTAAAGGTGCTAAATTTATTTTAGTAGGAACTGATGGAGGGCTTATAGAAAAAGGCGTTGAATTAGATGAGTTATTTTTAAGTCCTACTTCAAGAGTAGAAGTGCTAATCAAAGCAAGTAAGGGTGATTTTAAACTTGAAAGCATTTATTATGACCGCGATAAAATGCTTGTTAAAGAAGAACCTTACACTCTTATGTTAGCTGATCTTAAAGTAGAAAAAACTATAGAAAACATACCTGAAAAACTACGCGAATTTCCACCTTTAAAAGAAGCTACAAGCTTTAAAGAAGTAATTATGAGTGAAGATCATATGCAAATGCATGGTATGAGTAAAAAAAGTGAAGAAGAAATCAAAAAAAGCCTTGCTTCTATGTTTTTAATCAATGGTAAAACATTTGATATGAATAGAACGGATTTAACCTCAAAATTAAATGAAGTAGAAGAATGGGTAGTAAAAAACAAATCACATATGGATCATCCTTTCCATATACACGGAACACAATTTGAACTCATTTCTTCTAAATTTAAGGGTAAAATAACAAAAGCAAAATTCAGAGCATTGCAAGATACGATTAATGTAAGACCTGGGGAAGAATTAAGACTTAGAATGAGTCAAAAATTTACTGGTATTAGAATGTTTCACTGCCATATTTTAGAGCATGAAGATCTTGGAATGATGGGAATTTTAGAAATAAAAGAATAAAGGTAAAAAAAATGGTAAAAGTCGAATTTCTAGGGCCAATTAACAAAGAAAGCTTAGAATTAAATGTAAGTAATCTTAAAGAATTAAAAGCAATTTTAGGGCAAGATGAAAGCTTAAAAGAATGGCTTGAGCTTTGTGCGGTTGCTTTAAATGATGAAATGGTTTTTGATGATGAAACCACCTTAAAAGATGGGGATAAAATATGCTTATTACCACCGGTTTGTGGAGGATGAGTTATGTTTGAATTACATCAAGGAGCCTTAGAAATTCCTAGCATTTACGCTAGATGGTATGAATATGCTAAAGATAAAAACTGCGGAGCTTTGATCACATTTTGTGGTATAGTGAGGGCTGAAGATGAGATTGAGGCTTTGAGTTTTGATATATATGAGCCTTTATTAAAAACTTGGTTTGAAAAATGGTGTCAAAAACTTGCAAATGAAAATGTAAGCTTGATGTTTGCTCACTCTATCGGCGAGGTTAAGGTGCATGAAAGTTCTTATTTTGCTGGGGTTTTAAGCAAGCAAAGAAAATTAGGACTTAAGCTAATTAATGATTTTGTAGAAGATTTTAAAGCAAGTGCACCTATATGGAAATATGATATCATTAATGGCGAAAAAATTTATGCCAAAGAACGCTCTTTGAAACTTCAAGGAACAGGAATTTTAAGCACTAAGGACTAAAATGCTAACTTCTTATAGCCAAAGTTTAGACATACTTCATTCACACATACAAGCATATGAAAAGATAGAAAACATTGCTTTAACACAATGCTTAGATAGAATTTTAGCCATAGATATCAAAGCTTCTACTAATAGCCCTCAATTTCCCACTGCTTCTATGGATGGCTATGCGATCAAATTTAGCGAGCAAGATGAGGCTTTGTCTATTATAGGTGAAGTGCCTGCTGGAGTTTTTCCAAGCTTTAAAATACAAAATAAAGAATGTGTTAAAACCTTTACAGGTTCTTTAATGAGTGAGGGTTGTGATACCTTAGTGCCTGTGGAAAAAGTAGAAGTTAAAGAAGGTGTGATTTACATCAAAGAAAAAGTTCCTCAAGGTTTTGCTGTAAGAAAGGTGGGCGAGAGCTACACCAAAGGTGAAATTTTACTCACAAAAGGTGTAAAACTAGGTTATAGCGAGATAGCACTTTTAGCCGAGCTTGGACACTTTCACATTAGTGTTTTTGCTAAACCTATCATAGGCGTGCTAAGTAGTGGAAGTGAGATCAAAGACTTAGGCGAAAGCTTAGAGCACCCTGCACAAATTCGCTCATCAAACCATGTAGCCATAGCTAATATGGCAAAAAAACTTGGTGCTGAAGCTAGAATTTTCCCACTTTTAAAAGATGATATGCAAAAAACTCCAAGTGTTTTAAAACAAGCACTTAATGCGTGTGATATTTTAGTTACCACTGGTGGAGTTTCCATGGGGGATTTTGACTTTTTAAAGCAAGCTGTTAAAGAGTATGAAATCATCATAGACAAAGTCGATGTAAAACCTGGCAAACACATCAAAATAGCCAAATTTGAAGATAAATACATCTTTGCCCTGCCGGGTTTTCCGTACTCGGCTATGGTGATGTTTAATTTATACGTAAGAGAACTTTTAAATGCTTGGCTTTTACAAGAAAAAGACTATGTATTTAAAGCATTTGCAAATACTGACTATAAGAAAAAAAGTCCGCATTTAGAATTTGTAGCATGTAATGTAGAATTTAAAGATGGAAAAATTTATGCCAATTTAAAAGGCAAAAAACAAGGCTCAAGTGCTATCATCAACAACCTTAACCACAAAGCCGCACTTATGATAGCACATGATGATATAAAAGAAAATGATTTAGTGGATATTGTTTTAATGCCTTAGTTTTTACATAAGTATTTTTTCATATCAAAATGCATTATTTTGGTATCATTTTTTAAATACAATGGATGTCTTGGGTTATTAGTTTTTGTAACCCCCAAACACAACCATTTTCTTGTTTTATTAAATTTATCTTGAGTAAAAATATCCTTTAATAGCACATGTAAATATTCTCTTATATTAATTAAATTTCCCCAACAAGCCAAAATATCCGCATTTTTATATTCACATAAAATGTGATTTATATACTCTAAATTTTTGTTATGTATATCAACATTATATCCATAAGGAAGTTTATTTGGATTAGTTGAAATTTCTGGATAAATATTCAACATTACAAAGCTTTCATAATTATTAAATTTAATTATATTTTCTAATTTTTTTATGGTTCGATCAGCTTTTTTATCAGTTGCAATACTAGGATTGATTCCTATGCATAGTAAAATACTATTTGATTTCTTTCCTAAAACATATCTACACTTTTCATCATATACATATATATCATAATTTTTCATGCATAACCTTAATTTAATATACTAAACTATCAAAAAATTTCTTTTCTAAAAAGTCCTAAAAGTTTTGTATTAATGTAATAATTATTTCTACCTATTTTAACACATTCCAAAACCCCTAATTTTTCACAAATTTTAAGATATTTTGAAGCACTCTGTCTTGAAATATCTAGTTTTTTTATTAAAAAATCTATTTTTGTATAAGGGTGAGAAAACAAAAGTTCTACAAAATCTTTACTATAAAAATTTGTTTTATTTTGCAAAATATCGCTTACATCGTTCATCATTTTTTCTATTATAATAATAGTTTCAATTGTCTTTATAGCAGTTTGCTCTACACCTTTTAGTATATATTCTACCCATTCTAAAATAGCATCTTCATCGCGTACTTTTTGCAAAAGAGAATAATATTCATCTTTATTTTTAACTATATAAGCACTTAAATATAAAATAGGCAAATCCAAAAGCCCTTTATATACTAAATAAAGTATATTTATAATCCTACCTGTTCTACCATTTCCATCATAAAAAGGATGTATGCTTTCAAATTGATAATGTATAATTGCCATTTTTACTAAAAAATCAAGTTCATCTAGAGTATCATCGTTAATGTATTGCTCTAAATTTTTCATAAGCTCTTGTATATCATCAAAATTTTGTGGTGGTATATGCTTAATTTCACCTGTAATAGGATTTTTAAGCATGGTTCCGCTTTGTTTTCTAAAACCTGCATTATTTCCTTCTAACCTTTTTTGAATTTCTAAAATATGAGCATTTCTTAATAATTGCTCTTTTTTTAAAAGCTCATATCCTTTTTTTAAAGCATTTTCATAGTCTTTTACTTCTTTTGTTGCCCTTGTGAGTTTCTTTTCATCAATTTTAGATAAAAAAAGCTCATCATGAGTAGTAATAATATTTTCTATCTCACTTGAATCTTTAGCTTCTTGCAAAATTAAAGCATTGATTAAAATATTTGGGTTTGGAATGCTTTTACTAAGTCCATTTAATTCAGCTAATTTTCTTGAAGCTTTGATGATAAGGTTATAAATATTTGCGTTTAATTTTATATCTAAAGGTAGTTTTGGCGGTATAAACTCTTTCATGTTTTTTCCATATGTTAAAATTTATAAAATTTTTTAACATTATAAAAAAATATGTTAAAAAAATCAAAAATTTTTAACATATTAATTCTACACACCTTTAGTATAGTATCTTACTTTATTTTCCCTATTGCAATAAAAACCTAGCTTTAATATAATTTCAAAAACCACAAAGGAGAGAAAATGGACTCAAAAATCTTTTTAGAAAATGGTTGTGTTAAAAGTAAAGGTTATGCCATGCTTAGCAAGGATTCTAAATTCACACCTTTTGAATTCACACGCCATAAAGTAGGCAAAAACGACATCTTAATCGCTATCAAATACGCAGGAATTTGTCATAGTGACATACACACCGCAAGAAGCGAATGGGGCGAGGCAACATACCCTTGCGTACCTGGCCATGAGATAGCAGGAGAAGTTATCGCAGTGGGTGAAAATGTGAGTAAATTTAAAATAGGTGATTTTGCTGGGGTTGGATGTATGGTAAACTCATGCGGAGAATGCGAAGCATGCAAAAAATCTCAAGAGCAATTTTGCGAAAATGGTAAAACCATCTACACTTATAACTGCAAAGATGTATTTCATGATAATGAAAACACCTATGGAGGCTACTCAAACAACATCGTAGTAAGTGAAAAATTTGCTATCAATGTACCCAAAAATGCACCACTTGACAAAGTAGCACCTTTACTTTGTGCGGGTATTACTACCTATTCACCGCTTAAATTTTCAAATATAAAAGAAGGCTCAAGTGTAGCCGTAGCAGGTTTTGGTGGACTTGGTATGATGGCAGTTAAATATGCTGTAAAAATGGGTGCAAAAGTAAGTGTTTTTGCAAGAAATGAGAACAAAAAAGCAGAAGCTCTAGCTATGGGTGTGAGTAATTTTTATACTAGTACAGACAAAAGTGTGGTAAAAGAAAGATTTGACCTCATCATCTCCACCATACCAACGCCTTATGATCCGCTAGCTTATATGGATTTGTTAAAATTTGGTGGTGAAATGGCTATAGTAGGATTACCTCCACATGAAGTAAGTCCTAGCATTAACATTATTCATTTTGTATTTAAAGCAGGTAAAAAAGTATATGGCTCGCTTATTGGAGGCATTAAAGAAACTCAAGAAATGCTTGATTTTTCTTTAGAACATGGAATTTATCCTGAAATTGAACTCATCAAACCAAGTGAGATTGACAAAGCTTATGAAAATCTCACTTCAGGAAAAGCCAAATTCCGCTATGTAATCGATATGAGTGCAGAGAATTAATACTCATCAAAAATCACATCGCTAGTATCAAAACCTCTTTGCTTGGCTATTTCAAGCAAAGAGTTTATTTGCTCTTTTGCTAAAATCTCTCTTGATAAAATCCAAAGATATTTTTTATCAGGACTACCTACGATAGAAACTTGATAATTTGTATCAATGTAAATAATCTCATAATTTGGTTTGTTAAAAACATTCATAAATATACTAAATTTAACCGCCAAAGCTCTTGGTGATTTTACCCTGGCTTTGCCATTTGCTTGAGAGATTTCTCCATTTTCTTTTGTGCATATATTTTTAACTTTGATTATAGGCGTAGAGCCTTCATACTCTAGCTCATATTCTGCCTTAGCACTTTTGCAAGTTTTTTGAAAAAAAGCAGGTTTTCTGGCCATTTCTAACCATGTACCCATGTATTTTTCTAAATTTATATCATCTAATAATTCTATCATTTTTCTTCCTTTTGGTTTGCCTCACCCCAATCACACATTGCCTGTAAAATAGGAATTAAACTTTGTCCTTTTTTAGCAAGGCGGTATTCTACTTTTGGAGGGATTTGTGGGTATTCTTTACGCGTAATTAGATCATCATTTTCAAGCTCTCTTAAAGTATGCGTTAAAGTCTTAAAAGAAATATTGCCAAGATATCTTTTAAGCTCATTATATCTTACAACTTCATAACGAAACAAACAATACAAAACACTCATCTTATACTTTCCCGAAATCAAAGACAAGGTATAGTTAAACCCACATTCTGTAAAATCGCACTTTTCTTCCATATACTTTCCTTTAATATAGTATTATGCTTTTTTATATTATAATCCAAAATCATTTTTTATCAAAATGAAACACATTAAAAAGGATTTCTATGGATTTCATCACAAATCTTATCATTGCTGCTATTGTTGGTGGTGCATGTGGAGTTGCGCTTCATTTATGGAAAAAGAAAAAAGAAAAAGACAGTAGTGAAAAATAATATGTGAAGCAAAATGCTTCACATTGATTTAATTTATAATATATTTCAGTATATTCTAACTTCAAGATCAAAAAGTAAAAATACTTATTCTATACATTCTACCTTAATAGTATAAAAATATAATTACACTTTCTTATAGTATAGTATCTTACATAAATTTCAGTATTGAAATAAAATTATAGTTAAATTATAATTTTAAAAACATAAAAAGGAAAAATATGCAAAAAGCATTGTTATTAAATGGTGCAAAAGACTTTGGACACTCTAAAGGAAGACTAAACACAAGCTTACATGAACTTGCACTTAAAACCCTACAAGATCTTGGTTTACAAATCCAGCAAACACACATAGATCAAGGCTATAACACAAACGATGAAGTAGAAAAAATTCTAAATGCTGATGTTTTGATTTGGCAAATGCCTGGTTGGTGGATGGGAGAACCTTGGATAGTGAAAAAATACATTGATGATGTTTTTACAGCTGGGCATGGAGTATTTTATAAAAACGATGGTAGAAGTCATAACGAACCTACTAAAAATTATGGCACAGGCGGGCTTTTAAAAAATAAAAAATACATGCTTTCACTAACTTGGAATGCTCCAATGCAAGCATTTGATGATGAGAATGAATTTTTTAATGGAGCTGGGGTTGATGGAGTGTATTTACACTTTCACAAAGCGCATGAGTTCTTAGGTATGAGTGCTTTACCTACTTTTATAGCTAATGATGTAATCAAAAATCCTCAAGTGCAAGAATATTTTACAAACTACAAGGCGCACTTAGAAAAAATTTTTAAAGCTTAGAAATTTGGGATTTGATGCTAGAAATCATTGATTTTTTAGCTTCAAATTCATTTTTTAAATTCAGAACAATCTGTCTTTTAGCTTCAATAAAATCAACAAAGCTTTGCATATAATTTTTGTAAATTTTTAAAACTACGGGCTTATTTAAAAGTAAATCTTCAAATTCATAGACATTAAGCTCGGTTAATACTCTTTGATGTACTTCACTTACTTTTGGATGATACAAGCTAAACTCGGTGCTATCAAGCTCGTAAAATTCTTTACTCGCATTCATTTTAGTGCTAAAAAATCCCAAAGTAAGTTTAGTAGCACTTTCATAATTTGCCAAAGCTTTTAGATTAAGCTTTTCTAAAAATAAATCAAGCTCAAGTTGGCTTTTAAATAATAATTGCTTAAAATCTTTTAAAAAAAGCTCCTCGCTAGCACTAGCAAAGCTTCTAAAACTAGCAAATTCTTTTTCACTTTCTAAGGCATTTTCTTTTTGTAAATTTGAAAATTGAGCTTTAAAAAGCAAAATTTGCTCTTCTAAATTAGTAAAAAATAAGGAAAAATCATCTTTGATTTGACTAAATTCTAAAGCAATTTCATTTTTTAATCTTTTAAATTCTTTATTCATTGCTTCAGAGTTATAAAACATAGCCAAAAACGCGTCATCACTTGAAAGATACGGTGCTTTATAAGCAACTTTTTCATAAAGATTTTTCTTAAATAAGCCCTTAGCTTCTTTATAATAACTACTATCTTTTTCTTTGATAAATTTTAAAATTTCTTGAGAAATTTTTTCTCCAACAAGTTTTAATTTATCTAAACAATTATGATTTAAAATTTTTATTTTTTGCTCTAGCTTGCTTACTTTGAAAGTTTGCAAAATAGTATTAAATTTAAGCTCTAATTGCTCTAGCGCATTTTGAAATAAATCATATTGATTTGACAAAAGCTCGCATAAATTACTAAGTTTTTCTTTAACAAAATCTTTTTTAATGCGCTCATAATCAAGTTCTTTTAAATACTCATAAAGTAAAGGTAAATTTGACTTTTGCAAATCAAATTTTGCTTCTTTGCATGAAATTGCGATAATTTTTTCAAAATACTTATCAAAAACTAAATGTGCATAATTTAAAACATTTTCTAGCTCATCTTGGCTTAGCTTATCTTTTTGATTAAGCACGCAAATCCCGCCACGCTCTAAAAGTTTGGCATTTGCTTTTATAGCATCTTCTTCACTTTTTTTACCTGCATTATCAATCAAACTAAGCCAAATAGCACTATGCATAAAAGAAAGTTCTTTAAAAGTAGTTAGCGTATCGGTAGTGTTTGCATTTAAACCTGGGGTATCTATAAGCGTGATATCTTTTAAAAGCTCAATAGGTGCAAAAAGGTGCAAACTTTTAGTTTCTTTTAGTTCATTTCTTTGATCGCTAAATTTAGAAAGCTCGTCTATATCTACAATCTCATCACTACCATCTTCATATTCAACTCTTAAAAAATACTCCTTAGCATAGCGTAAAAAAGTGGGCTTAAAAGTCACTGGCACCACACCTGTTGGCAGGCATTCTTTTTGTAAAATTAAATTTAAAAGCGTGGATTTACCGCTGGAAAATTGCCCTATGATAGCCACATTAATGGCTCTTTTATAGCTAGCTATAATCATTTCAAGATCTTTTAAAAAGACATCATTTAAATGCAAACTCGGCTCTAAAAATGCATTTTTTATTGCTAAAATCTTTCCTTCAAAACTATCATCAAAACTTTTACAATAAGCATTTTCATAAGCTTTTAAAAAATCATTAATCAAATCATTTTGCATTTAAAAGCTCCGTTTTTAAAGTCTTTAAACTTTGTAATTTTGTATTGTTTTTTTCTAAAAGCTCTTTGGAGTTTTGTTCATTTTGCTCTATTTGTAAAATCAAGTCTTTTAAGTCTTTGATTTGTTCTTCTTGTTCTTTTTCGTATAAATTTAAACTAAGCTCTAAATTAGTAAAAAATTCTTGATTATTTTTTAAATCTAGGGCGATTTTTTCTATATTAAATGTTTGTAATTTTTCTAAAATTTGATTTTCTAAAGAGCTTTCTAGTTTATAAATATCTTGAGTAGACTCTAAATTTTTTAAAAGTTCCGCTTTCAATGTCATAAAAAGATCATTAGTGAAAATGCTTTCTATTTTTGTTTCAACCTTACTTTTAAAATCATCACAATTTTGCTCTAAAATAGCTTTTAAAAAATCATATTTCACACTTAGAGTGTTTTTAAGCTCATTGACCTTATACTCACTTTGCTGTTTTAACTCTCTTAAAAGATCAAAAATTCCATCTTTTAAAGTCGTATCAATGATAGTGTTTAATCTTTGAGTGTTGTTTTTGATTTTATTATTTTGATTATATTTTAGCTCATCTATAAGTTTTTCTTTTAATTTCTTAGCTAGCAAATGCAAAAGCGTTAAAATCTCTTGAGTATTTTCATCTTTTGTGCTAAAAATAGCACTTAGCTCTGCTTTTACTTGCATTAATTTTTCTTTTTTTGCTTTAAAATCATTGATAATAGTTTGATTTTGCTTATCAAACTCAAAGCTTTCATAATTTAGCATTTTATTAGAAAATTTAATTTTTTCTTCTATTTTTTCTAAATGCAATAACAATTCTTTTTTATAAGCACTTAGAGCGATTTTGTTTTTATTATATAAGCTTTTAGCTATAAGTTCTTCTAGTGTTAAAATATTACTTTGTTCTAAATTTCCACCTTTTTTTTGATAAAAATCATTAGCTAGTTTTGAAGAAATACACACAAAATCTACATTATCTAATAATTCTTGGCTAAGCTGCTTTTGTGCTAAATTTTCTTTGAGCTTATTTTTAGTATAGTTAATTACTTCTTGCAAGTCTTTTTGACTAAGCAAGTCAGCCTTAGTAAGCACAATCAAAAGCTTACTTACCCTTGAAGTCACCAAACATTCTATAATAAAATCACAATCTTTTTGACTAAGACTTTGAGAAGCATTCATAAGGTGGATTAAAAAGTCAGCTTTACTTATATAAGCTTTTGTTAAAAGCTCCCTTTGGATGATCACATCATCAAGTCCTGGAGTATCAACTATACAAACATTATCTTTTAAAAAATCAAGCGATGAAAAAAGCTCTATTTTTTTAATAAGTGCTGAGATTTTGTTTTTTGCACTAGTGTAATTTTTTAATTCTTCAATTTTTATTTCTATATTTTTATTTTCTTTTTCGATATATTCATTTAGATTAAAATTTTGTTCTAATTGTTTTATAAGTTCTTGCATATCTTGATTATCTTTGGAGCTTTTTAAAATATCTTGCCATTCTTCTTCACTCCAAAAATATATCTTAGCTTTTTGCTCTTTGCCGTATTTTAAAACGCTCAAATTTGCAGTTTCAGGTACATTAGATACACCTAAAAAATCCTTTTTTAAAAGTGCATTTAACATACTTGATTTACCTGCATTTACTACACCTGTTACCGCGATAGAAAAATCAATATTGCTAAATTTAACCAAAGCTTCTTGTAAGAGCTTTTGAGCTTTTTCATCTTCGCAAAGCTCTTGTAAATTTTGGTTAATGAGATCTAGTGTTTGATGTGAGTTTTTAACTTCTTGCTTGTAATCTTTTTGAATAATTTTTTGCCTAGATACAAAAGCATGTATTAAAGTATTATCGGTGATTTTTTGAAGTTTTTCCAAGGATTTTAAAAGCTCGTTTTTATCTAAAATTCCTAAATTTAAAGCATTAATAAAACAAACCTGCGCATACTGAATACCATAAAGATCTAAGCGTAAATTTAAACTTTTCATCAAACTTTTAAATTCGTTTAAAGCGCTAAATCTTTCATAATTATCAAGATTAGTACTTAAAAGAATTGCTGCTTTTTGAGTATCAATCAAACTTTCATCAAAAAGTGTATTTGTGTCAAGATAAACGCTATGATTTTGCCAAATTTGTTTTAGTAAGGTTTTAAGAGCCCCCTTTTCTTGGGGGCTAGGATTATTTGTTTCTTTGAGCGACAAGCTGTCTTCTCATATAAGCGATTTTGCTTTGTAAAGGTAGTTCTTTTGGACAATTATCTTCACATGCAAGCAAAGACATACATCCAAATACACCATCATCATCGCCCACTAATTCATAAAAATCTTCTATAGTTCTGTGATCATGTGGATCTTGTAAATATCTAGCTGTTCTTAAAAGTCCAGTAGCTGCGATAAAGTCAGGTCTCATTAGCTTAGTCGCACAAGAAGCAACACAAATTCCACACTCTATACAACGATCAAGTTCAAAAGTCTCATCAGCAACTTCTGGCTCAATACGCTCTTCAAGTTTAGAAATATCTGTTTCTTTTTCATTATGTACCCAGCTTTCAACGCGTTTACACATACCATCAAACCACTCACCTGTATTAACACTTAAATCTTTTATGTGTCTAAATGCAGGTAAAGGCATAAGCTCTATAACGCCATCTGGATAGTCTTTTGTCAATGTTTTACAAGCAAGTTTTGGCTTACCATTGATCATCATAGCACAGCTTCCGCAAATCCCTGCTCTACATACAAAGTCAAAACTCAAATCCGCATCCATTTTTTCTCTGATTTGAGTTAAGCACACAAAAATCGTCATAAATGGAGTTTCTTCAAGCTCATAAGTAACAAAATGAGGCTTAGAAATTTTACTTAATGGATTATATTTAAATGCTCTTATTGTTAATTTTCTACTCATAATCAACTCCTATTCTTTGATTTGGTGCTTTAAATTTAGCTTGTAATTCATAAGGCATTAAAGCATGTTGAATTTCATATCTACCTTTGCCTTCTGCTTCCATTTTTTCGCGGATCGCATCAACTTCAGCTTGACGTTTTTCGCTTAATGGATTTTCAATGATATTTCCTTTAGCACCATAACCTCTAAATGCAGGTGGGATTTCCATTTTCATAATGTCAAGATCTTCATACTCAACTCTAGGCATACTTTCACCTTCTACCCAGTAAGTATTTGTTCTTTTCATCCAATTTAAGTCATCTCTTTTTGGATAATCTTCTCTATAATGAGCCCCACGGCTTTCTGTTCTTAAAAGCGCACCATAGGCAACACATAAAGCAATTTTTAGCATTCTTGGAACTCTATAAGCTTCCTCAAGCTCTGGATTTGCACATTTTAATTCTTTATCATGTACTTTTAGATCAAGTGATTTATGATATAACTCTTCAAGCTCTTTAACCGCTTCTTCAAGACCTTGGCCTGTTCTAAAGATAGCTACTTTTTCCCACATAATGTCTTTCATTCTGTTTTTGATTTCAAATACATCATGTTTTCCTTCTTTGCTAACAAGAGATTTTAAGTAATCATACTCTTTAGAAAGGAAAGATTTAACGATATTTGTATCAATATCATTACCATTTTCTTTACAATATTGTGCAAAATAATCTCCTACGATCATACCTGCAACAACAGTTTCTGAACATGAATTTCCACCCAAGCGGTTAAATCCGTGCATATCCCAGCAAGCTGCTTCACCACACGCAAAAAGACCATTTAACCATTGGCTTTCCCCGGTTGGTTTAGTTCTAATACCACCCATTGAGTAATGTTGCATAGGTAAAACTGGCGCCCAGCCTTTTGGACCCTCATCAGCAGGATCAATACCATTAAATGTCTTACAAATATCTTGAACATCACGAAGGTTTTTTTCAACATGAGCACGACCAAGGATAGAAATATCAAGCCATAAATGATCTCCATAAGGGCTTTTTACACCTTTTCCTTTTCTAATATGCTCCATCATTCTACGACTTACAACGTCCCTACTTGCAAGTTCTTTTTTCTCAGGCTCATAATCAGGCATAAAGCGGTAACCATCAACATCTCTTAAGATACCACCATCACCTCTACAACCTTCAGTTAGTAAGATACCACTTGGTACGATTGGAGTTGGGTGAAATTGCACTGCTTCCATATTTGAAAGTCTGCAAAGTCCAGTTTCAAGTGCAATAGCAGCTCCTGTACCTTCACAAATAACAGCATTTGTAGTTTGTTTATAAATTCTACCATAACCACCTGTTGCAATCATAGTTCCTCTAGCAACATAAGCAATTAATTCTCCATTAGTTAAATCTCTAGCAATAGCCCCTAGACATTTTTTACCATCATGGATAATTCTTACTGCTTCCATTCTATCGATGATTTTAACTTGATGTTTAATCGCTTCATTTGCCACACCATATAGCATACAATGTCCTGTCGCATCAGCAATATAACATGTTCTCCATTTTTTAGTACCACCAAAGTCTCTTGCATTTATAAGACCATGTGCTTCTTCTTTTTCTTCAATGGTAGTTTTTTGAGCATTGATAACTACAGTTCTAGGTCCTTTTGTAACCCTAGTCCAAGGCACACCCCAAGCAGCAAGCTCACGCACAGCTTTTGGAGCAGTTTGTGCAAACATTCTTGCAACTTCTTGATCACAGCCCCAGTCAGACCCTTTTACTGTATCAGCAAAATGCACATCTTCATTATCTCCCTCGCCTTTAACGCTATTTCCCAAACTCGCTTGCATACCACCTTGCACAGCAGCTGAGTGAGATCTTTTAACCGGACAAATACTTAATAAAGTTACACTTTGACCACTTTTTGCAACTTCAATAGCAGCTCTTAAACCTGCAAGACCACCACCGATAACTAAAGCATCACTATATTGTATGTTCATATTTAGCTCCATCATAAGTTTTTACTATTTGCGCTACAGAGTTGTTTTGGTAATTATTAAAGCCTATTTTTGCAAAAGCAGCTAAGCTTAATACACCTAAAACTAAGAAGAAAATACTAATAAACCATTTTGCTTTTTTAAGTTTTTTACGACTTTCTTTTGCATCTTTACCTTCAAACCAACCCCATTTTACACATAATCTATATAAACCAATACTACCATGCAACTCGACACAGATTAATAAGGCAATGTAAAATAACCACATAAAATGGCTCACTACTCTATCGCCTGACATATCAGCACTGATTTTATCTGCATTAGTAATGATAAAAATTAAGTGTGCAGAACCCAAGAAAAACATTACAAAACCAGTTGCAGCTTGAACCCACCATAAAGAAGAATCACCATGATTCATATATTTTAAGTGTGTTCTACAAAGTTGGTATTGTCTGAAATTAATAGGGAATTTTCTCATTGCAAGACCCGCATGCACAAAGAAAATAACCAAAACACAGGCAGCTAAGAAAGAAGTGATGTAGCTCATCATAGGGCTATTAATGATAAATTTTAGTTCTAAAAAGTGAACCACTGAATCAAAAAAATCATCACTAACCAAAATGGTAGAAACGAAAAACATATGTGCCCACATAAACAAGCCTAAAATCAAGCCTGTTGCACTTTGAATATAGTCAAGTTTTGCTGGCATTTTACTTTTTTTGCCATCAATACTCTTGCCTAAAAAACCTTCAATGAGTTGGCTCATATTTACTCCTTTTAAAAGTTGATAAGTTTTAATATCGGAGCAATTATAGAACTTTTATTCTTAAAATAAATAAAAATTTATAAATTTTTTTTAATATTTCTTAAATAAAAAGATAGAAATAGTCCTAATAAAAACATTAATAAGCTTAATATCTGACCCATACTCATACCAAAAGCAACAAAGCCTATACCAAAATCAGGCTCTCTAAAAAACTCGCATACAAAGCGCGCTAGGGCATATAAAATCGTATAGTAAGCAATCAATTCTCCATTGTATTTTTTATATTTTTTTATTAGTAATAAAATAGCAAAAACTACAAAACCTTCTAAAAATGCTTCATAAAGCTGCGATGGATGACGCAATATCCCATCTACATAAATACCCCAAGGTACTTCTGTAGCTCTACCAAATAATTCTTGATTTAAAAAATTTCCAATACGACCAAAAATATATCCACATGGCACACTAATAGCAACCAAATCTAAATATTTCCATAAATTCTGCTTATTTTTTTTACAAAAAGCATAAGTTGCTATTAAAAATCCCACAACAGCTCCATGATAACTCATACCCCTAATCCCTACAAATTCTCCATTATAAAAGGGATTAAAAATTTGCCAAGGATGTGTAAGATACCATAAAGTATGTGCATCATAAATTAAAATATAGCCTATTCTTGCACCTAAAATCACCCCTATTTCTACCCATATAAAATAGCTATCAAGCATAGCTTTAGAAATTCCCATATTGTCTTTAATCGCATAATATTTTGCAACCATTAAAGCAACAAGCAAGGCTAGCACATACATAATGCCATACCAATGCACTTTTAAACCAAAAATTTCAAAAGCCACTACATCAAAATTTGCATAAATATTTTGCCAAAATTCCATAAAAAGCCCTTATTATAAAACATATAATATAGCAAAAAATTGTTATAATTATAAAAATCATAAGGAGAGAAAATGAAAAAAATATTATTATTTTTTAGCATAATTTTATTTTTAAGTGCATGCACTGGTAATCAAAAAACTTATTATATTTCTATGCCAAATTTTAAAAGCACTTTTGAAGAACATAACCACACAAATGCTAATAGCCCTAAAGTCAAAATCAATGATGTAGAAATTATAAAAAGCACTTTTTATAGTTCATATTTTGAGCAATCTACTCTAAATCAAAGAATTAATAAAAGCTTAGAATTACTCAAAAAACAACTTTTAGAAGATAGCAAAGCATTGCTTCAAAGTAAAGGATATACTATAGATAATGAAAATCCTGATTATGCTTTTAATATAGTTATTAATGCTAATTTATATGAAGATAAGGTTACAAGAAATTCAAGTCTTGGAGGCGATAGCGTAGAGTCTTCTTTTATGATTATTTTAGAAGCTCAAAGTCATTTAAATAATTTACATCAAGAAGATACTTTTCAAAGCACAACAAGCTCAGCAAAATTAAACGATCCTATTATTTTAAATTATCCTATAAAAGGTCAAGCAAGCATAGAAAGCTTTAGAGAGGTATACAGTGCTGTTCCTACTCAGCTTAATGAAAGTCTTGCAGCAAGTGCTTTAGAAATTGATAAAGTTTTTGTTGCTTTTTATAAAGAAATCACATCTAGTTTAAAAACTAGTGTAAAAGAAATCAAAGAAGAGCCAAAAACACAAGAAAACTCAGAAGTTCAAGATGTAAAACAAGATGATAAAAAAGAAGAAGCCACTCCTTATCAAAATAATGAAGTAATCATCTTTGAATAGCTTGTGCATAAAACACTTTGATCTTAAATTTAAGATTAATGTGTTTTTCTTCGGATTTAAACTCTACAGGAGTGCTAATTTCTATTAAATTTTTATATCTTTGCAAATCATTTAAAAAAGAGTAAAAAGCCTGAGGATTTTTCATCTTTACATTAGCTCCAAATTGATACTTTAGATACTCTTGCTCTTTTTTAATAGGAATGAGATTAATTTTAACATCATCAAAGTAATTTTTCATGAATTCTAATAATTCTTTTTGTGAAAATTCTGCATTGATTTGAGCTAAATTTTGCGCATTCACCTTTTGAAACTCATCAATAACTTTTTCTAAAGCTTGTAACTCATTTATTGCTTTAGTATTTTGAATTTGCTGGGTTGCTAATCTTGAATGTTCGATTTTATAATCTTTCAAAAAAGGCACGATTAAAAATAAAATCAAAATCGCACAAAGCGCAACAAATGAAAAAGAGTAAATCAAGATTTTTAATACATCAGCTTCTTCTAAGCTCTTATCGTTTTTGCTCATACATTTCCTCTGGTATAGTGATATTTACACTTACAAAGCGATACCACCCGTTTTCTAATTGATAATAACTTGTTTGAGAATTGGAAAAAATACTTCTTAATGGAGCCTCTAATAATAACGCAAACATTTCTTTAGTAGGTGTAATGCCTCTTAAAATAAGTGATCTATCTTCCATTAAAACCTCATCTAAAGATATATTTTTAGGTACTAAGGTAAAAAGATTTTGAATACTTTTTAATAAAACTTTATTTTTACCATTTTCTTGCTCTTGCTCTAAATCTCCCAAAATCAACTCTGCTTTATCATTTTGTCTTACTAATTCTTGATATTTAAGCTTGTTAGCATTAATTTGTGCGATAATTTGAGCTAATTCTTCTTTTTTATTATCAAGTTGTACAGACACATAATAGCTTTTAAAAACAACCACAATAAATACTACAAAAATCAAAGCAACGCTAATGCTAGTAAAATAAATCCAAATTCTAGTAAAAAGATTAAAAACAGGTTTTATCTTAGGTTTGATTAGACTATATCTCATAATTTTAAGTCCTTCACCATAAGTTCATTCATCAAATTTAAAGTATCTACAAGTTCTACTTTAGGTTTTATAAAAAGCTCATTTTCTAAATAATCAAGCGAGGTCGAACTAAAACTTTCCTCATCAAAAATCACAATTTCTTCCAAAAAGCTATTATCATACAAAGGATTTTGATAAAATTCTTTTACACTTGAAATGATGTATTCTATCATTTTCATATCTGAGCTAAAATTTTCTAAAGACTCAATAGGAAGTTCTTCTTTTTCTTCATCTAATTCCTCAAGTTTATCAAGCTCTTGACTCATTTCTTCTAAACTTTTTAAATCATAATTTTGCTCATTTTCTTCTTCTTGATTTTCATCATCAATTTGTAAATCAAATTCTTCTTTAATATCATCAAAAAAATCATCTTCATCATAATTTTGACTAGCTATATTAAAATAACTTCCAAACAATATAGCTTCATTTTTACAAATTAACATCGCAACAAAATCATGGTATCTATACACATAAAGGCCTATTTTTTCTTCAAAACCTCTATTTGCCATACAATGATAAAGCAAAGAAAAAGGCGAATAAAGCAAATCCAAACCGCCAAAAGCCTCATAATCTTGCTCATATGAGCTTAAAGAATGATTAGATGCATATAATAAACCATTATTAAAAGAAATACACTTAACACTACTTGCATCAACACCAAAATTAGAAAGATCTTTAAAATTTGAGCTTGGCACAACGCCTTGGGCAATAGGAGAAAAAAAAGTGCATATATAATAAATTTGAAAATCTTTAGTTAAATTTTTTACATATTCTATGGCTTTTTCTTTATCTTCAAAGCTTTTTTCAAAAGTATCCACAGCTTGGGATTTTTTCCAAGTATGACATCTTATAATGTATTGTTTTTCATCATAGCAAATACAAACTAAAAGTTGTAAAATATACTTTCTAAAAAAAGATAACATAGTGTTTATCCTTTGTCTATTTGACTTATCATATCAAATTTTTCTTTTATCAATACTTTAGCTTCTTCTAAATTTAAATTTTGTATTTTGATTTCTTCACTTAGTCTATAAGTAATCTTAGAAAAAGGTTTAGGTAAGATCATTTTATCCCAACTTTTAAATTCCCAAAAAGAACTTGCTTCGTAATTTAGCAAAAAAAGTGGAGCATTTTTTTTCAAAGCTATCATCACAGAACCATCTGAAACACTATGATAAGGTCCTCTTGGTCCATCTGGAGTGATAATCACATCATCGCCTTGATCTAAAATTTTAAAAGATTGTTTTAATAAAGCCAAAGCACCTTTGCTTGTGCTACCTCTTAAAGTATCCAAACCAAAAAAGGCAATATTTCTAGCAATGATTTCTCCGTCTTTATGGTGTGAAATCATCACATAAGCCTTTTTTCCTTTAATACCCATTTTACGATAGGCAAAAGGCATGAGAGCAAGACGCCCATGCCAAAAAAGTATCACACATGATCTTTTTGGAAGCTTTTGCCCTAAATAAACCTTTCTACAAGTTAAAAAAATCAGCCATTGTAATAAAAAAATTCCAAAAGCTAAAAGATTAATCTTAAAGGATTTCGCCATTTAACACCATACGCCTAGGATTGGTGATTTTTACTTTTTTCATTTGTCCTAATAACTCTTCACTACCTCTAACTTGAATCAAAAAGTTATTATCACTTCTACCTGCTACAAAGCCTTCACTTCTTAATTCTTCAAATAAAACTTCAAATTCTTTATCTTTTTGTTTTGCAACAATTTCATCTAAAATTTCTGTATGTCTTGCTTGTAAAATATTCAAGCGTTTTGAAGCTATATCATCAGGAATTTGATTTGGCATAGTTGCAGCTTTAGTTAATGGTCTTTTAGAGTATTTAAAAGAAAACATTTGCTCAAAACGCACTTTTTCAAGTACATCCATAGTATCTTCAAAGTCTTTATCACTCTCACCTGGAAAAGCTACAATCACATCAGTAGAAATACTCACATCTTTACACATAGAACGAAGTTTCAATGCTCTATCTAAATACCACTCTTTAGTATAACCACGCTTCATAGCTTTTAAAATTTCACTTGAGCCACTTTGTAAAGGCACATGCATAGACTTACATACTTTAGGATTTTTAGAAAAAACCTCTAAAAACCTATCATCCATATGCAATGGATGTGGACTTGTAAAGCGGATACGCTCTAAACCTTCAATTTCACTTAGTCTTTCTAAAAGATCTGAAAAATTAATCTTTTCATGTGCATTAGAAAATCTTTTACCATAATTATTAACATTTTGTCCTAGTAAAAAAATCTCTTTAGCACCTCTAGAAACAGCTTTCAATGCTTCATTTTTAATAATCTCAAAAGGTATAGAAATTTCATCTCCTCTTGTATGAGGCACTATACAATAAGTACAATGTTTATCACAACCTATGGAGATATTAATATAAGTCTTATAAAGGCTATTTCTAAAATCTGCAAAAGCATAATTACTCTCATCAAAATCTATATCATTGCCTAAAAATTTTGGCGTATTTACAGCCTTTGTGATTTTAGAAACATTTCTAGCACCCAAAACAAAATCCACATTTGGAGCGCGCTTGAAAATCTCATCTCCTAAATGTGAAGCAGTGCAACCACAAACTCCTATTTTAGCTCCATTTTTTTTGATTTTTTCAAAGCTTCCAACTTCTGAAAAAAGCTTATGCACAGGCTTTTCACGCACTGAGCAAGTATTGATTAAAATCAAATCTGCTTCTTTTGCATCTTGAGTTAGTTCGTAATTTTCTTTTTCTTTAAGTTCGGCTATCATATGCTCTGAATCACGCACATTCATAGCACAACCTAAAGTTTGTATAAAAAGTTTTTTACTCAAAGAATGTGTACCTCATACATAAAATCTGTATCATCTAAACCATATTTGATTGTTCTATGATAAACACATTTTCCTTTTTTTTCAAAATGCTCTACCAAAGCGATTAATTGCTTATGTGCATTATCTTTATCAAAATAGAAAAATTTTTGACCTTCTTTATCTACAGCCTTTTCAATACTTTCTAAACTTATACTTTTTGGCTTTTCATCAACAGAGGTTCTTGCTATTTTTAAATCCATATCATCATCCTCAAGTTTTTTTAATCTGAAATTATAGCAAATTTTACTTTTAATTAAACTTATTAAAGATATAATTTTATCCTTCAAACTTTTAAAATCCAAAATTAAGGTTGTATTGTCATTATGGAAAAAATCACAGATATAATTGAATCCATTGCTAATGAGAAAAATTTACAAATAGAAGATGTAAGAGAAAGAGTTAAAAAAGCACTTATTAATACTGCTAAGAAAATTTATGGCGATAAGTATGAATTTTTTGTTGATTCAGGTAAAAATTTACAACTTTATCAAAAAATCATCGTAGTAGCTGATAATGATGAAAGATTAGAAAATGAAAATGAGCATTTTATCGCTTTAAGTAAAGCAAGAGCAGAAGCTAAAGATGTAGAAATTGGCGATGAGCTAACTTATGAGTGTTCTTTAGAAAATTTAGGCCGTACTGCTGTAAATATCTTACATAAAGAATTAGAATATAACATTCAAAAACTCTTAGAAGAAAAAATCTATGAAAAATACCAAAAAATGGTAGGACATATGGTTTTTGGTAGCGTAGTAAGAGTGGATAGCGAAGAAAATACTTATGTAGAAATTGATGAGTTTCGTGCATATTTACCTAGAAAAAATCGTATCAAAGGTGAAAAATTTAAAGTAGGCGATGTGATTAAAGCTGTTATTAGACATGTATATATCGATAAATCAGGTATGAGAATGGAGCTTAGTAGAACTAGCCCTAAATTTTTAGAAGCTTTATTAAAAGCTGAAGTTCCTGAAATCAAAGATGGCCTTATAAATATTTATGCAAGTGCAAGAATTCCAGGTGAGAGAGCAAAAATTATCTTACAAGCAAATAGCCCAAGCGTTGATGCAGTAGGAGCAACTGTGGGTATAAAAGGAGTTAGAATCAATGCTGTAAGCAAAGAATTAAAAAATGAAAATATCGACTGTATTGAGTATTCTAATGAAATGGCAATTTTAATCACTAGAAGCTTAGCTCCAGCCATTATAAACTCAGTTGGTATTGAAGATAAAAAGGCTATTGTAACGCTAAATAGCGAGCAAAAAAGCAAAGCCATAGGAAAAAGTGGTATTAATATACGCTTAGCTAGCATGCTTCTTGGATATGAGATAGAGCTTAATGAAGTAAATAATGAAGATAAAACTAATAACCAAGAAGAAGCATTTAAAAATCTTAAAGCCTTATTTGGAGAAAATTAAAGCTGCTTACCGACAGTTTGTTCGGTAAGCTTTCTTTCTAAAACTAAATCTACTACAGGCTGTTCTCTTTTATTTGCCTTTTGACAGTGATTTTTGTCAAAAAAATCTGTAATTTTAATAACTATTTTAGCCCATCTTTTATCGCGCTCTCTCCAAGCATGAGATGATAAAGACTCCCAAGCATAGCCATTAAACAAAGTAGCATTAACAAAATGATCAAGTGCTCTCACACCTTGTCTAACCCTAGCAGGATTACCAAAAGTACCTACTATAACAATAAAAAGATAACTAATCACCGCCAAAGGAACAATAGCACAAAGTAGTATGGTTCCTGCTAATTTTTCTTTCATTTTTGCCTTTTTATAAATCTTATATTCATACCATTTGCTGATCTTATAGTCAGTCTTCCTACTATATCAGGTACAAAATTTTCTTCTAATTCTAACTTATAAGTCCTTAAAATATTAGCTAAAATCAAAACAGCCTCTTGCATAGCAAAGCCCTGCCCTATACACACACGCTCTCCCATACCAAAAGGCATATAAGTGTCTTTTTTAATCTTGCTTTTATCTTCATGGCGACTTGGATCAAACTCATGTGGATTTTCCCAAAAACTATCATGCCTATGGATAAGCCATGGAGCTACAACTACGCCTGAACCTTTTTTAATAAGCTTATCTCTCATTTTGCTTTCATTTCTTGCTTCTCTAGCAAAAAAACCAACTGGTGGATAAAGTCTTAAACTTTCTTTAAACACATTTGTAAGATATTTCATCGCTCTAATATGCTCTATTTTAAACTCCTCATCACCCGCAACTTGCATGATTTCTTCATAAGCTTTTTGTTGCTCATTTGGAGAAATACTTAAAATATATAGCGTCCAAGTTAGCGAACTTGCAGTAGTCTCATGGCCTGCTAAGAAAAGCATGGCAACTTGGTCTAAAATTTCATTAAAAGAAAATCTCTCATTAGTATCTGCATCGACTACCATAAGCAATGATGATAAAATATCTTCATATTTTCCTTGATCATTTAGGGCATTATCATATCTTGGTTTTATAATATCTGATAAAACCTTGCGTATAATTCCGCCTGCTTTAAGTCTTCTTCTCTCGCCTAAAAGATTTGAAAGCCAAGTCGGAAAGCGAAACATTCTTCGCATAGCTGTTTTAACTGTTTCTTCTTGCACAGTTACAAAAGCATCCAAAACAAGTTTGCCTTTTTGCTCATCAAGTTTTGATGACATGATAGTTCTAAAAATCACATCCGCAGTTACAAAAGTCATAGCTTCATCTACTTCTATAATCGCTTTATCTTCATATCTTGCAAATCTTGCCATCATATCAGAAGCTGCTTCGCTCATTAAATTAAAAACCTTAGAAATCCTTGTCATTTCAAAAGAAGGCCTTAAAAGCTCTCTTTGCTTTTCCCATACTCTATCATTAGTTGTAAAAATGCTTATACCTAAAAGTGGCTCTAAAAGTTCATGTAAAAGTTGGCTTTTTGGGTATTCTCTAACCTCATCTACCATAATGCGTCTAACTTCTTTTGGATCATTTACTACATATAGATCAAATCCGGGCATTTTTACTCTACCCATCATCATCTTATAGCTTCGCTCATAAAGTCCATCAAGCCACGATCTTCTTTTTAGTAAAAAAGTAGTTAATGTAGAAGCTTTATTTTTATAAGGCTTTGGATGAAAAGGACACTGACCCATGTTTTTCTCCTATTTGATTTTTTCTTCTAATTTATTTTTGCCTATGACAAATTCAAAAAAGTTATACACCCCTTGAATTTGCGTAGCAAATAAATATAAAAAATGCGCTTTATATTTATCTTTTTTGATTTTTTTATAATCTTTATTTTTATATAAGGTATGAAATTTAGCCGAAAGGTATTTTGGGCCAAATTGTGCTTTTACTCCGCTTGTGCGTATAAAATCAACTTGTGCAAAACAAGCCCCATCAATAATAGAAGTAAAATCATACCATATTAAATTTTTACTTCCTAAATATTCTAACTCTTTTCTAAACCCAAAAGATCTTTTTTGATAGCTTACCAAAGGTATACACTCACCTAAAGTTAAAACCTTTAAATTTTCAAAAGATATATTTTCATCTTCACATTTTCTAAGCACTTTTGCTAAAACATTTATACAAAGCACCGTTCCTACACTATGTGCGCTTAAGATAAGTTCGTAATTTTTGTCATTTGCATTTTCTTTTAGTTTTTCAAAGATAACTCTAGCAAAATCATCCATTCTTAATTCAAGTTCACTTTGAGAATTTTTCTCCCAGTTTGCACAAAAAGAACAAATTCTAGCTATCCAAAAAACAGCTAATTTCTTGCCTAATTTATAAAGCATTTTTGGTAAAAATACTAATGATAAAATAAAAGCTAAAATTCCTAAAACAATATGAAAATTTTGCAAATAAAATAAGCTTCCAAAAGCACAAAATAAAGTAAAAATAAAACTCAAAAGTACATAAAAAAATGGATAATAACCTGTGATAAGTTGGTGTGGGGATTCTTTACCGAATTTTAAAAAAAGTCCTGTGATGGTATAAATTCTAAAAAAACTATAACAATCACTCAAAGCATCTTTTATACCTTCTGACCAGTTTTTTTTAACTATATCATTCCAGCTTAAAAAGGTGTAAGTAGTGCTTGTATGCGGGGTTTGAATTTGCCAAAAAGCATATATATTAACTTGAGCTTTTGATAAAGTATAATCATAATTTAAAAGTGTATTTTGCTCGGTTAAATTTTTTTTAAACATAGCATAATAATGCCTATATCCTCTAGGATCATAACCAGCTATATAAAAAACATCTCTTTTTTGACACAATTTATCCATTAAAATCCCAAATAAACTCAAAATGAATTTAAAAATATAGCTAAAGTTGTTATCTTTGTCAAATGCTTATTTAAAGGCAAAATGAGGTGTTTTTACTCTGAAATTATTCATTAAAGCTCTAAGCTATAAAAATCAATTTAAACTAGTATTTTTGAAAAAATTCCCATTAACTTGGGTTTTATATATCACATAATTTCTAAATTTAGCGTGCAAAACAGCATCAGGCTTATATGCCCTGCATTCTTTCCAAAAAGTATGTAAGCTTTTTTGATAAGTCAAACCTTCTATATCATAAAAAGCTTCACCCATAACCTTTAAAGGACTATTGTGATATAAAGCAGAAAGTCCTACTGTACTATTTATGACTATAGTACCTCTTGTATTGATTAAAAGTGTAGGTAAGTGTAAATCGTGCACATATAAAATTCTACCCTCGACATTGTATTTTAAGCTCAAATCTTCTATAAGTTTATTATAGTCCCTATAGCCACGATCCATAGGATGATGTTTAAATACTAGATAAGACTTTGCTTTGGTATGATTAGCAAAAGAGATAATCACTTCTTCTATAAATTTTTCTGTAGTTTTTTTATAATGATGGGAAAGTTGAGTATCATTATGCACTTGCAAAATAGCCAAAAAATACTTTTGTTTTAGAGAAAGAATTTTTTCATTTAAACTTTTTTCTGTGATTTTGTATTTGTTTTTTCTATATACTGAGCAAAGCCAAGGTAAAAAGTCAAATAATTTTAAACTTCTATGGTGTAAAGAATTATTAAAATACCAAGAAAATAAAAAAGCAAAAAGCCAGTATAAAAACGAAGCAAAGGCCATATTTCTAAAAGTGCTTGAGAAGGTTTTAAATTTAAAATCTTTATCAAATTTTTTCTGACTTAGATAAAATTCTTTTTCTCTTGGCAAAGTGGAGTTTGCATTCACCCCATCTTTTTCAAAAGTAATGAAATTTGGTCTTATATAACCTTCTTCAAAAATCCATACTTCAATACCCATTTGCTTAGCAACATTAATGGCTATCTCATGCACTTTTCTGCAATCATTATACATCAAGATAACTTGAATTTGTTTTTCTTCAAAAAGCTTTTTATAAAAATTTTCAAGCTCGGCTAAACTTTTAGTGTAATTAATGCTTTTAAAAGGATAAAAGAAAAAATCTCCACCATTAAAATTTACTTTATAAACCTTAGCTTTTGGAATTTTTGTAGCAATTTTACGAAAAAATCCACCCACAGGTCCTTGGAGCAATAAAACATTTTTACCAGAAAATTTTTTTAACTTTTTACTTAAATTCATCTCATCAAAATAAATTCTATCAATCTTCTTATTTTTCTTAATATATAAATTCTTATATCCATAAACCAACGCAAATAAAATTTAGAAAAATAATCTTTTTGCATTTTTAACATTATATCTAATGCAAGCTCAACTTCACATAAATTTTTATTTTTTGGATGGATGTATCTTGGATAAAGGATCAAAGCCCCCGCAACAAGCTCTTCTAAACTAAGCACTCTTGTACGTCTTGGGATTTGATGTAAATCTGTAGTCAAACCCCAACCTGCATAAAAAGGCTTACCATAGACCACTACTTTTTTACCACGCAAAAGAGCATCAAAACCACTTGTAGAGGTTATGGTATGTACTTCATCACTTGCATTTATAGCACTATCTATGCTGATATTTTCTATAATTTCATCACAATATTTTAAAATAATGCTTTTATCTTTTAAACCTTTACGGTTACCGCTTAATACATCAGGATGAGGTTTAAAAACTATAAAGGCGTTTTCATTTGCTTCTCTTACGCTTTGTAAAAGTTTTAAGGTATCATAACCAGCTCCACCTAAGATCATAGAAGCATCATCTTCTACTTGAGCAGGGATTAAAATAATTTTTTTATTGGTATTAAAATTTAATTTTTCATGCTTTAAGCCATTATACTTTGAAAATTTATTTTGTGTGATGGTGATGATGAGTTTTTTAGCTCTTTGTTTTAAACTTTCATCAAAAATGTGATTTTGCAAAATATCTTCTAAATCACTTGGCTTGCTTGGATCGACATACAAGCCTTTACTATCTACTATTAAAGAAAAAGGACGTGTGAGATCTGAACCTAAAAAAACAGAGCGCAAAAAGCCATCTTCTACTAAGAAAATTTCATTGCTAAAATCTTTGACTAATAAAGCTTTATCATGCTTTTTACCCCAAATGAAAATTTTATCCTCAGAATCCAAATTCGCTTTGTAAAGTTCATCTAATGAGTTTAAAAAAATGATTTTATTATTCTTAGCTTTAAAAAATGGTCTTGTAAATTCTCTTTTCCATTTAGAAAAACCTAAAAAATACAAAGTATTTGAATTAGCTTGCTCTATCTTTTTATACTTTGCTAAAGTATAAATAGTATCAAAAATATCACTTTTTTGATTTAAATAAGGATTAAAATACTCACTATATAAAATATAAGTAGCATAAAAAACCTCTTCTAAAGTTCTTTTTTTAAGCCTTCTTTTGCACGCTTGCTTATCTTGAGTTAAACCCCAACCTGCATAAAATGGCATACCATAACACACACATTCACATCCCAACATCAAAGCTTCAAAACCCATACCAGAAGTTTTCGTATAAACTTTTTTAAAATAACTTAATAATTCTATGGGATTATAATTTTCTTTTATAACTACACATTTACTTGGTAAATCTTGTGCGTTAAAATCACTTTGTTTTTTACCGCTTAATACATCAGGATGAATTTTAATATATACTTTAGCATTTGGATTTTCTTTAATAGCATCATTTATGATATCTTGAGTTGAAAAACTATCAGCTAAACCAAATTTAAGAGAAGCATCATTTGCTACTTGAGTGATGATCAATGCGCGTTCTTCGTTAGTGTTAAAAAGCTCTTTTGGCACGCAAAGATTGTTATTATACTTACTAAGTTTTTCTTTTTTTATAAGCTCTATAGCTTTTTTTGCCTGTTCTAATTCTTCGGCGCTAAACTCATAAGTATTTAAAATATTTTCAAGTTTAGAAGGCATAGTCGCATCGTAATAAATTCCCTCATCATCTTTGACAATAGAAAAACTTGGGCTATTTTCTACACCTAAATTTAATGAGCGTAAAAAGCCATCTTCTAAAAGTAAAAATTTTACATTGTGCTTTTTAGCTAACTCTATAGCTTTTAAGCCCGACTTCTTCCTACCCCAACCTACAAAAACATCTTCTTGCATAATGTTTTTATAAACATGATATGGAACTATTTTATAAAAATCTTTAACATTTTCCTTTAGTTTTTTAGATATCGTGTAAAATTTCATGTTATTTTACTTTTTAAAAAACTTATATATTTCCCGATAAAACTTTGAACTTTATTTTTTCTATATAAAAAATTATAGAAATAAGGAAAATCCTTTTTATTATAAAAAACATTCGCTTTTCCAATTTTTGAAAATTTTAATTTATCAATCAAATTTATCAATGATAAAACTACATTTTCATCAATAAGTTCGCAATTATTTTTTTTCCATTCTTGATTAACATTTGGAATTTTATCTTCTATCCACTCATTTAAAGAAATTAATAATCCACTTCCAATAAAATGATGATTTTCATTACTTCTACCTATACCAAAATCTTTAATAATAATCGATCTAACTCCGAGAGCAATTGCTTCTATAATTACTGTAGAATAAAAAGATACACAAAGATCAACTTGATACATTAATTCCTCAACAGAGCTATCGTTAAAAATTAAATTATTTGGAATTTTTATATTATTTTTCATAAAAAAATCAAATATGGTATCATCTTTTAAGTGAGCGTTCATATGCTGCTTATGTAAAATTGCTCTTTTTTTTATTATAATTCTTCTCAAAGGATATCTATTAGCATATTCTATGATTTTCTCAACCAAATATTTTTTTTGTTTAATATGCTTTGGAATACTAGGCTGCTCAACAAAAAGAATAGTTTTTATTTCGTTATTATAAGGAATTTTATTTTGATTGTATAAGCGTCCATAACCTGAATAAAACAAATTATTACTCGATAATCCCAATAAAGACATTTTTTTCTTAAAATTCTTTAAATTTTCTAAAGAATTTACACAAATCAAATCTGCACCAATTCTACATAATAATGCATGAGTATCATTAGAATCTGTCAAGCCATTCATACCCGTAACCACCAAAGGTCTTATTTGATATTTATCATAAAATTGATTAAGATAATAAAAAAATTTAATATTTTCCCCACCACCTAAAGATAAGAAAATTAAATCATAATCTAAAAAAATATTATTTTGTTGCAAAAGATAAATCAAATTGTCGTATTTTAAAATATTATATTCATCTAAACAATAACTCTGAAATTGACTTAAATTTTTTTCTTTACAATAAATAGTAATCTTATAATACTTTTTTAAAAAAAAAGCAAAACTCAAGCCCCATTTTAAACGAGAATCAAAATCAGACAAAATCAATACTTTCATCTCGCACCTTTCTTAAAATCCTTTTTTAGTCTTTTTATCTTAAACAGTAGTCCAATATATCCTCCCTTATACCAAGTTTTGTTAGCTTGTATAAGAGCTTCTCCTAGTTTATAGGTTAAACACTCTTTTTCTTTTAAGGCTTCTTTATAATCAGGATAGCTTTCTAATGGAGGTAATATTAGCGATGAGTCTTTTTTTATTTTTTCTTGATAGATTTTTTGTTCTTGTTTGTGTTTATCTTTTATATAAGATAATACAAAAGGCATTCTTATATAACCCAGTATAGATTTAGAATTTACTACCATAGCTTGACCAAGTTTATAAGAAAGTTGATTTTGAATTCTTTGTTTAGCTGTACCGTATTTAATTTGAAATGCTATTTGAGATTTGACCTGATAGAATTGAGCTGTTCTAAAATTTATAATTCTATCTTTCTCTTCTGTAGTATTCTTCAATCTTAATTCATTATTTTTTATAATTGTTTGCAAAGATTTTATTTGGGTAGTTTGTTCAACAATAATTTTGTCTTTATTTTGAATGATATTAGTTTTATCTGCAATATTTTGATTTTTAGTTTTAACTATATCAGTTATAAATTCAGCTATTTTATCCCAATACTCTGGTTTCATTTCCTTAAGTTCATAATTTTCTTTATAATTGCTTAAATCTTTCTTAGGAAATAATCTTTCTTTACAGGGAAAGAATTCTTTTCTTACCCATTCGTTGGATTCTTCAAATAATTTTTCATATAATCTCAAGGTAGCTTTAGAAGGTCTAAATTTCAAACCCTCATCAGTATTATTTTTAAATAAGTCCTGAATTAAACTTTGTATTTCTATCCTGCTTGGATCTAAAGTATAATCATTTAAAAATCTTGGAATTATTCGGTTCAAAGCCTTCAATAATTCCATACCTAATAGATCTAAACTCTCATTTTCCTTTTCAGGTATAATAAAATCATCATCCCATTCCAAACCTATATTATAAATAAAATCTTTTAGCAAATCTCCTTTATAAAATTCATTCTTATCAAAAATTTTTACAATAATATTTTCTTTTCCAAAGACTTCAGTATAATTTTCTAAAAGATATTTATAATTAGACATTTTAAAAATTATATGTTCGGTATTGAAATTATTAAAATAGTAATTTTCCGTTGCCCCATGTTTAATGTCTTGAGAATACCAAGAAGAAATAAAATCTGTTTGTTCTCTAAGATATACCAAAATAATAATTTTTGTAAAACCTGCATCGTTTAATATTTTTTTTAAATTAATAATTTCTTTTTTATCCAATAAATCTTTTGAAATACATTCATCAGAAAAAACAACATTAGAACATTTAGAACTCAATAATTCTGCTTTATAATTTAAATTACATTTTCTTACATATTCATATATCTCATCTTTAGAGATCAATCTATATTTCCCAGTATGCATAAAAAATTTTTTAGCTCCTTGTTCTTGACAAAATTCACCTGATTGATAAACTAAAAAATAATGGTGGCCAGCAAACGTACATTTTATAGGAAACAACACATTCTTTTTAATTAATAATAAATAATTTTTATTAAAAAATGTCTGAATACTTGTACTTCCTGTCTTCATAGTCCCTATGTGCAAATATACTGTCATTTTTACTCCATTAAATTATCCATAACCTTGTTTTTTATTTATGCGAATATGAAATTTGTTTTCTTAAAAATGTAAAAAACAAAATTTAGAATATAACCAAGATACTATCATGATTTTCTTAGTTTAATTAATTGTTTTTAAGATAAAATCTCAAAATCATATCCACATTCTCATTAAGATCTTCTTTTGTTATGTGTATATGTGGGTTTTTAGGTTTTTCATAAGGACTATCTACACCTGTGAAATTTTCAATCTCTCCGTTTCTTGCTTTTTTATAAAGTCCTTTTGGATCTCTTTTTTCACAAACTTCCAAAGGTGTATCAACAAATATTTCTATATATTCATCTTCATCTAAAAGATCTTTTATAAGCTTTCTATCTTTTTCAAAAGGCGATATAAAAGCGCAAAGTACTATCATGCCAGCATCTACAAAAAGCTTGCATACTTCTCCTATGCGTCTTATGTTTTCTACTCTTGAAACCTCGTCAAAACCCAAATCTTTATTAAGTCCATGGCGTACATTATCCCCATCTAAAAGATAAGTATGAAAACCTTGCTTAAAAAGTTTTTTTTCAACCGCATTAGCCAAAGTAGATTTACCACTACCACTAAGCCCACTAAACCACAACACACATGGTTTTTGATTTTTAAGTTTAGCTCTTTGAGTTTTTGTAATGCTACTTGTATGCCAAGTTAAATTTTTACTCATTTTTTTCCTTAAAAACTAAAAAATACCGGAGTTATAGTTAAAACAATAACTGAATAAGTCAAAGAAACTATCCATCCAATTTTTATAAAATCAGTAGTTTTATACCCACAAATTGAACCTACCATCAAGTGAGTTTGATAACCATGTGGCATTAAAAAAGCACAACTTGCTCCATAAGCAACCGCTAATATAAACGGAGTTGGATTAACTTCAAGCGCTAAAGCAGTACTATAAGCAATAGGAAAAGCCAAGGCTGCGGCAGCGTTATTGGTAATGATTTCAGTTAAAAGCAAAGTTAGAATATAAATTCCCATAAAACTACCATATAATCCATATATCCCAAAAGTTCCTATAATAAACTCAGCTAAATCTTTAGCTAAACCACTATCAACTAAAACTTTAGTAATGGCTAAAGAAGATCCTACTATGATAAAAATTTCCAAAGGAAAGCGTCTTTTTACTTCATCAAAACTTATGATTTTAAATATAAATAAGCAAGCTAAAAACACTAGTAACGCTTTAAGCAAAGACACTAATTCCAAAGCAGATAAAGCAATAATAGCTAAAAATGCAAAAATCACTATAAAACTTTGGCTATTGCTTAACTTTTGATTTTGCATGATATTTGAGATAATATAAAAGTTTTTATTGATATTATCTCTTGAGTGAAAGTCTTTACCCACACTTAAAATAAGCCTATCTCCAGCTTGTAATAAACTTTGGCCAATTTTTGAAATATTTTTTGAGCCTCTTTTTAGAGCCACAATTCCTGCATCAAATTTAGCTCTAAAGTTTACTTCCTTAGCACTTTTTCCTATCAAATTTGACTCAGAATTTATAACAACATCTACCAAATTTAATGTTTCTAGTTTTAAATCTTGCGAACCAATTTGCAAACCATCAATTTTTTTTAAAACCTCTAAATGTGTAATATCTCCACTAAAAATTAACTCGTCCCCTTCTTTGATAAGCTCATTATGACTAACGGGGGCGATAAGCTCATCTTTTCTTTGAATTTCAAGTAAAAACAAAAACTCTAAATTTCTTAAGCCATTTTCTTGTATAGTTTTCCCCGCTAATGAGCTATTTTTCAATACTTTAGCATTGATCAAATACTCATTAATGGCATTTTCTTTTTCTTTATACTCAGGTAGTAAAAAGTTAAAAATCAAAAGCACTATAAGCACACCAATACTTATACAAAAACCCACTGCAAAAAAATCAAAAATCTTTAAACTTTCCAAACCATTTTGCACTGCAAAAGAATTGACTATCAAGTTAGTTGAAGTACCTATCAAAGTCATCGTTCCACCAACTATGGAAAAATACGAAAGTGGGATGAGTAGTTTAGAAGGAACTTGAAATTTGTTATTTTTTATAATACTCATAAAACTTGCCACTACTGCAGTATTATTTAAAAAAGCTGAAATACTAGCTGTAACAACTCCAAGTTTTAAAAGCGATAAAAGATAATTTTTACCTATGATGAATTTAGAACACCAACTTATCACAACGCTTTTTTCTATAGCTAATGAAACCAGTAAAAGCAAAATAAGCACTATCAAAGATTCGCTCATATAAGAGCTAAGCCAAGTATTTAAATTTAAATACCCCAAAAGATAATAAAGCATAGCTACACTACCAAATAAAATAAAAGGTTTAATTTTATTGCTAATTAACAAAATAAGCAAAATTAAAATACTTAATGCAACAATAATTTTCATATTTTTTTTACATTCCCATTCAGGATAGTTTTTTCTAATGTAAGCATTAAGTTCTATTTCTGCTTGAGTGTAAATTCTACTCTTTTCTTCGCTTACTAAAATTTCTTCTACCATACCCGCTGCTAAGGTTTCATTAGAGTATTTATCTATAATGATAAAGCTTCCTAGAGTTTTATTATCCTTATAAGCTTTAAGGGCTGTTTTTTTGTTAAGCTTTAAGGTGCATTTGGTGATATCATTGAGTTTTAATTCATCGCTTTGAAATTCTTTGAAAGTATTAATGTCTTTTTTAAAATCAATTTTTTCAAATACTACATTAGTAGTTAAATTTGCTATTTTGATAAGATAGTTTTCATTTAAATTAAACTCAACTTCACTCATCCATATTACCATAGCTTTGAAAGAATTTGAAATTTCTATACTATGATTTTTAGAAGCTATTACATCACCTCTTGAAATATCTATCTCATCTTCTAAAGTTAAAGTTATAGCACTTGGAAAGCTAGCATTTTTAGCACTTTGAACTTTTTCATTCTTACCAAGTGCATTTAGGTTTTTAATGTTAGGTGTGATGATTTGTTTTACTTTACTTGTTTTTAAAGAAGGTAAAATCACAACTTCGTCTTTAACATTTATACTTCCACTAGCAATATTTCCACAAAAACCTCTAAAATTTAAATGAGGGCGATTGACATATTGCACACTCATGATAAACTCATCACTTAAACTAGTAGCAATAGGCAAAGTATCTAAAAGCTCAGATAATGTTTTCCCATCATACCAAGGCATATTAATGCTTTTAGAAGCTATGTTGTCTCCATCTAATGCACATATAGGAACAAAATGGGTTTTAATACACTCATGATTTTTTAAGTATGGTAGAATTTCTTGATAATTTTTGCAGATTGTATTAAAAATTTCTTGTTTATAATCAATCAAATCCATTTTATTAACAGCAATAATAAATTGTTTTATACCAAGTAAACTCGCTATGTAAGAATGCCTTTTAGTTTGAGTTAAAACCCCTTTTCTAGCATCTATAAGTATGATAGCAATATCAGCTGTGCTAGCACCTGTTGCCATATTTCTAGTGTATTGCTCATGGCCTGGGGTATCTGCTATGATGAATTTTCTTTTTTCACTTGTGAAAAATCTATATGCCACATCTATGGTTATACCTTGCTCTCTCTCGCTTGCAAGACCATCTACTAAAAGCGCAAAATCAAGCTTTTCGCCTGCATTGCCAAGCTTTTTACTATCTTTTTCTAAAGATAAAATTTGATCTTCAAAAAGCATTTTTGCATCATAAAGCATTCTACCTATAAGGGTAGATTTACCATCATCTACACTACCACAAGTGATAAATCTACAAAGATCTTTATTTTCATGTTCTTTTAGGTATTTTTCTACATTTGTTTTCATTAAAAATACCCTTCTTTTTTCTTTTTTTCCATACTTGCTTCTTCATCAGTGTCTATAAGCCTACCTTGTCTTTCACTTGTTTTAGAAAGCAAAAGCTCTTCAATAATTTCTAAAACATTGCTAGCGCTTGAGTTTATAGCTCCTGTTAGCGGGTAGCAACCTAGGGTTCTAAAACGAACCAATTCTTCTTTAGCATTTTTAGCAAGTTCTTTTGGCATGCGCTCATCATCAACTAAAATTTTAGCTCCCATGTACTCTACCACCGGTCGTTTTTTAGCAAAATAAAGACTTGGCAAAGGAATATTTTCTTTATAAATATACTGCCATATATCAAGCTCAGTCCAATTACTCAGCGGGAAAACTCTTATGGATTCGCCTTTTTTATGACGACCGTTGTAGATATCCCATAATTCTGGGCGTTGATTTTTCGGATCCCATGAGTGATTTTCATCACGGAAAGAATAAATTCTTTCCTTTGCGCGCGATTTTTCTTCATCTCTTCTTGCACCACCAAATACTGCATCAAACTGATATAAATCAAGCATTTGTTTTAAACCTTGTGTTTTAGCAATATCTGTGTGCATAGAAGAGCCATGTGTAAATGGAGAAAGATTTAATTCTTTGATTTTAGGGTTTTGATAAACTATAAGCTCCATCCCAAGCTCTTTGGCATGTTTGTCTCTAAATTCTATCATCTCTTTAAATTTCCATGTAGTATCTACATGCACTAAAGGAAGCGGAGGTAAGCTTGGATAAAATGCTTTTTGTAAAAGATGAAGCATAACCGAGCTATCTTTACCTATACTATAAAGCATAGCTGGTTTTTCAAACTCGGCTATCACTTCACGAATAATATGAATAGACTCTGATTCTAAATATTCTAAATGGGTCATTTTTACACTATCAATTAAATTTTTTACACATTATAATATAAATTTTATTATAAATTAATTATTACCCTATTCCTTAAAATAATATTTTTCAAATAGAAAGCTTAAATGCCTCAAAATATTCCATTCTCCAAATCTACATATAAGCTAAAAATCACGTTTAGTTAAAAAACCTATTTTTTATGCTTTTCCATATTTTACAATTCTAATTATCAACAAATAAAGCATAAAGGTAAAATAGAAATTAACTTTTATGCTTTATTTTAGTTCCATCTAAAAGTAGTTTATTTTTTCATTATTTATAATTACAACTTCTTTTTAATATACAATATCTATCTTTTTAACCATATTTTCAAAAAATACTTTATATTTACATTTTATAAGATAATACATTTTTTAGCACGGTAAGATCATCTTTGTTTTATTAATGATCTTTAAAAAACCTTCTCTAAGGCTTATTTTTTGTTCCCAATTTGGTAACTTTTCTCCACCCTCAAAAGGTATAAAATTTTCTCTATTAGAATAAGGTAATGCACCCCAAATAATATTTAATTTTTCTTGAGCACATTCTTCAAAGATATTTGACAACTGCTTTAAAGTAATTCTTTCTTTTGAATGTAAAGCATAAATTGCATTATTTGTGTTTTTTTTATTTTCAAAGTTATTAATACATTTTTCAAAAGCATTAATAATATCGTCAATATAAAGCATATCAATAATTTGTTCTCCATTACTCATTCTAATAGCTTCTTTAGTTTCTAATGACTTTTTCCATAAATTAATAATTTTTGGACGCCAATCATTTAGTCCATATGTATCATTTAACAAAATAGTTACAAATTTATATTTAGCAATCTGAGTATAATAATTTGCAATATTTAAAAAAGCTGTTTTTGTTGCTGCGTATAAATTAAGGGGATTGTTTGACAAGTTTTGATAAAATTGCCAAAAAGTCCCGATATTTATAAACCAGCCAGAAAAACCAATCAAATATAAGATTTCCAAAAGTTTAACACCAAATAAAATATTAGAATCAATTAAATCTTTTAAATCTTCGGGTCTATGATGCTTTAAATATAAAGTTGCAAGATGCAAAACTCCATCTATTTGTTCTTCTTGGAGATTTTCTTTCAGCATAGCAAAATCTTCATAATAGCAAATTTTGCAATAATCTTTGATTTTATCTATATTACTACTCTTTCTTACTAATGCGATAATCTCATATCTATCATGCATTTGTAAGATAAAATTAGTCCCTATGAAACCCGTTGCACCAGTTACTAAAATTTTCACTTATTTTACCCATCTTAAATTATAAATAATTTTGTCTTGTCTTTCAATCAAAGGTTTGAACTCCATCCAAGCTGTGGCTACAACCAAAACATCACATTCAGAAACGATCTCATCAAGACTATTTTTATAATACAATTTATAATCATAAGTTTTAGCAAACACATCATTTGCTATAGGATCGTAAGCATATATATTCTCAAAACCTAAATTTAAAAGTTTAGAGATCAAGGCAGCAGATTTAGTATCCCTTACATCATCACTTCCTGGCTTAAAACTTAGACCTAAAATTGCAATTTTCTTATCTTTAGATACTTCTTTTTGTATTTTATAAGCATAAAAATCAAGAATTTCATCATTAACTTTTAAAATATCATTTAAAATTTTTGCTTCATATCCTTTATCTTTGCTTTTTTTATACAAAGCAAGAGTATCCTTAGGTAAACAATATCCACCAAAACCCATTCCAGGATATAGATAACTAGTTATACCACTAGGATTTCCACTAAATCTTTTATCACTATGCAATATTTTAAAAGCACTTATAACATCTATATCGCCTATATTTTGTGCAATCATGCTCATTTCATTAGCATAACTTATATTTAGACTTAAAGTAGTGTTACTAAGATATTTAATAAATTCACCTGTATTTAAAGAAGTGAAAAATACAGGTGAACTAAAAGGCTTATATAACTCTTCTAACTCATGAAAAATTTGTGCATCCTGACTACCAATAACCACCCTATCAGGATTCATAAAATCACTATAAGCAAAGCCTTCTCTTAAGAATTCAGGGTTATTTACCAAATGGCATTTTTGTCCTACATTAAGACCCAAAGATTCCAAATGTGGAATAAAAACTTCTTTGCAGCTTGAAGGTGGAACTGTGGATTTTATCACCAAAATCGGCTCTTTTTGGCATTTATCTAAATTTTGCGCAGTTGTCTTAAGCGCATCTAATAAAAAACTCAAATCAGCACTTCCGTCTTCACTCATAGGTGTACCAATACAATAAAATATAATTTTAGCTTCTTTTAAAGCTTCTGTTGCATCATTAGTGATTTTCAGTTTTTTTTCCAAAACATCATTTAATGCTTCTGATAATCCTTCTTCATGAAATGGTATTTTTCCATCGTTAAGCAATAAAGCTTTATTTTTATCTATTTCATATCCGGTAACATCGAAGCCTTTTTTTGCAAATCCAACTGCTGTAGTAAGACCAACAAAACCTAATCCAAAAACTGCTACTTTTAACGACTTCATAAAAGTTCCCCATTTTCTTTTTCAAATTTCAAAAACTTTAAAAATCTTCTCACGCCATCTTCAACTAAAATAGTAGGGTTATATTGTAATTTATTTCTAGCTTTATCAATAATTGGACATCTACGATTTGGATTATCTTTTAAATAATTTTTATCTTCTGAAACAGCAAAGTTAACTTGAGGTTCAAAATTAAAAATTTCTTTTGAATATTTAGCATATATATATGATAACTCTTTTACAGAAATTTCAGGTTTATCAATGCCTATATTAAAATAATCAAATTTTCCATACACTAAAACCTTTAAATATCCTGCAATAGCATCAGCAATGTAGCAAAAAGTTCTTTTTGGGGATCCATCACTAAGAATTTCTATATTTTTACCTTCTATAACTGCTTTAGCAAAATCTGCAGGTACTCTTTTATCTCCTATACTCATCCCTGGACCATAGTTGTTAAAAGGTCTTGCTATATTAATTGGCATGTTGAACTTTTGTGCAAATAAAGAGCACATTGTCTCCCCAAATCTTTTAGATTCATCATAACATGCTCTAGGACCTATACAAGCTACATTACCTCTATACTCTTCATCGGTTGGAATTTTACTAACATCAGGATCACCATAAATTTCAGAACTAGAAAAAAATAAAAATCCTTTAATATTTTTATTTTTATAAAAATCAAGCAAAGAGCGCAATCCCCAGATATTTGCATCTAGGGTCTCTATAGGATAAGTACGGTAAAACATAGGACTTGCAATACTTGCAGCATGAATTATCAAATCAGCACTATAAGCATCTTTTAAAAGATCGATTTTATCATTTATAATATCAAATTTATGAAGCTCTAAAATATCAGAATAATCATTCGATAATTGTTCTAACCACTTTGGCTTTCTAAGCATAAAGTTATCTAGTGCAATAATTTTTTTTATATTTAAGTCTTTTGAATATTTTACAAAAAAATTAATAAAATAAAATCCTAAAAAACCTGCACACCCTGTAAATAAAATTGTAGAGTTGTTAAATTTTTGTTTTTCAACTTTGGTTAGAGAATTATAAATATATTCTAAATCCTCTATCACTATTGGATTTTCCAAACAACTATAAGATTTCATATTAATCTCCAACTTACTTTTGTTTTGCGCAAAATTCTTGAATTTTGCATATCATATATTCAATCATTTCTTCACTCATACCCGGGTAAACCCCGATCCAAAAACTATCATTCATTATTTTTTCTGTTACCTCTAAATTTCCTACTACTCTATAATCCCTATCCTTTTCTAAAGAATCAAAAGCAGGATGTCTTATAATATTACCCGCAAATAATGTTCTTGTTTGTATATTACATTCTTCCAAGAAACTAGTAAATTCGTTACGAGTAAATTTTACACCATCTTTTAGAGTAATCATAAAACCAAACCAACTTGGTTGAGAATTTGGCTGTGTTTCTACTAAATGAAGTTCACTAAGATTTTTTAATCCATTATATAATTTTTGATAATTTTTTTGTCTTTTTTCTATAAATTCAGGAAGCTTTTCAAGCTGAGCACAACCTATCGCAGCTTGCATATCTGTAGCCTTTAAGTTAAAACCAAAGTGAGAATATACATATTTGTGATCATACCCTTTTGGTAAACTTCCAAACTGTTGGGTAAAGCGACAACCACAAGTGTTATCTTTCCCTCCTTTACACCAACAATCTCTTCCCCAATCCCTCATAGATAATATAATTTTTTTAAGCAAAGGATTGTTAGTATAAACAGCTCCACCCTCTCCCATGGTTATATGATGAGCTGGGTAAAATGAACTTGTACCTATATCTCCCCAAGTACCAGTATATTTATCATCATATTTAGAACCTAATGCATCACAATTATCCTCAATCAACCAAAGATTATTTTTATCACAAAACTCTTTAATAGCTTTAATATTAAAAGGATTGCCCAAGCTATGTGCGATCATAATCGCTTTGGTTTTAGAACTTAAAGCTTTTTCAAGTTGAGTTACATCAACATTAGCAAATTGTAATTCCATATCAACAAAAACAGGAACTGCTCCATATTGGACAACGGGAGCAATTGTTGTTGGAAATCCTGCAGCTACAGTTATAACTTCATCGCCTCTTTTAATTTGTCTTTCCTTTAGTAATGGCGAAGTTAAGGTATAAAAGGCTAATAAATTTGCAGATGAACCAGAATTAACTAAAAAGGCCCATTTTACTCCTAAAAAATTAGCAAGATTTTTTTCAAACTGCTCAGAGTATCTTCCAGCAGTGAGCCAAAAGTCTAATGAACTATCGATTAAATTCTCCATTTCTTTTTCATCAAAAACACGCCCTGCATAATTTATTTTAGTTTTTCCTTCTATAAACTGAGTTTGTTTGTTTGCATGATATAATTTATAATACTCTTTAACTTTATTTAAAATATCTTGTTTTAATACATCAAAATTCATTCAATCCCCTTTATTTTTAATTGTTCCATAAAGCCCATGGAGCTTTATTTTCCATCCACATTTTTGTAAGATTGTTTTTATCTTTTAAAGTATCCATACATTTCCAAAAACCATGATGTTGGTAGCTATAAAGCTCACCATCTTGAGCTAAATTTTTTAATGGTGCTTGCTCAAAAACTGTCATATCGCCTTCTTTGATATAGTCAAACACCTTAGGTTCGCATACAAAAAAACCACCGTTTATCCATCCTGCATTATTTAAACTAGCATCACCTTTTGGTTTTTCTGTGAAACTTTTTATACGGTTTGTTGAATTATCAATATCCAAAGCACCAAATTTTCCATCAGGAAGAATAGAAGTCATTGTAATGGCCTTACCATGGTTTTTATGAAATTTTAACAATTCTTTTATATTTACATCACTAACACCATCACCATAAGTAAGCATAAAAGTCTCATTACCCACATAGTCTTTAGCATGTAAGATCCTACCACCTGTCATAGAATCTTGTCCAGTATAAAGCATAGTCACTTTCCATGGCTCATGTCTAGTGTTATGAATTTGAACAGAATTGTCTGACATATCCACCGTTATATCGCTGTACTGTGTATAATAGTTTATAAAATAATCTTTTATAACATGCCCTTTGTATCCTGTTAAAATAACAAAATCATTAAATCCATAATAACTATAAATTTTCATTATATGCCACAAAATAGGCTTTCCACCTATTTCTACCATAGGTTTTGGTTTCAAACCTGTTTCTTCAGAAAGTCTTGTCCCAAGACCACCTGCTAAAATCAATACTTTCATCTCGCACCTTTCTTAAAATCTTTTTTTAGTTTATTTATTTTAAATAGCAATCCAATATATCCTCCCTTATACCAAGTTTTGTTAGCTTGTATAAGAGCTTGACCAAGTTTGTAAGTTAAACATTCTTTTTCTTTTAAGGCTTCTTTATAATCAGAGTAAGATTCTAATGTGGGTAATGCTAAAGAAGGATCTTTTTTTATTTTTTCTTGATAGATTTTTTGTTCTTGTTTGTGTTTATCTTTTATATAAGATAATACAAAAGGCATTCTTATGTAGCCTAATATAGATTTAGAATTTACTACCATAGCTTGACCAAGTTTATAAGAAAGTTGGTTTTGAATTCTTGCTTTAGCTGTGCCATATTTGATTTGGAATGCTATTTGAGATTGAATTTGTTGTAGTTCTAATTTATTTTGTTTTATTTCGCTAGTAAGATCGGCATTGAGTTTTTGAAATTGCTTGTTTTTATTTTGAAGATTTTCTAGTTGGATATCTATTTTCGATAAAGAAAGATCTCTAAATACAAATCCTATCCCCCCCCCCGAATATTTTTTATCTAGCAAAGGAAATTCATTTCTTGCCAAATTCCATAATAAAACAATAGAATTTTTTTGAAATAACAGTTCTAGTTTTTCAGCTTTTTCCCTTTCATTATGATTCATTATTACTTTGTTCTTTAATTCTCTAATAAAAGAAAGAAAAGCAACAAAAATTCTCCATCTTTCCAAAGGATGTCTATAAGGCAAACCTAAATCTAGTTTTTTTTCAAATTGAGGATTAATAAAACTTGGACACAAATTTTTTTCTATAGTTAATGGCTCACTAAAGTAAAAACACCTTCCAAAGATCATAGTGAGAAAAGTCCAAGCACAGTGTGGATAAACTAAAGTCGAATCGTCTCTTTGTAAAAGAAATAAATTTTTTTTCAAAATATCAGTTTTATATATAAATCCACTAAAAAACCCTGAGGTTATAACCGACAAGGGTAACTCTTTGGTTTCTAAAGTATTAGTACCAAAAATTCCCATTCTTTTACCTTCTATTAACAAATGAGGTGCTCTTAGACAATCAACATTATTATCCTCCATGAATTTAAGTGCTTTGATGAGATTGAAACCTGAAATAAAATCCTCATCAGATATACAAAGGATGTATTTTTTATCTGTTTTTTCAATTAATTTTAGAGCATTTTTTCCAAATCCTTGGTTTTCTTCATTAAAATGTAAATGCAGATTGTGGTATTTTTTTTCTATAACTTTTAATTCCTCACGAGTACCATCAGTTGAGCCATTATCTGAAACTCGTATGTGAATATTTTTGTTAATATTTTTGATGTGGCATATTGCCTCTAGGAGTGCTTTTTTTCTGTTATAAGTTGGAATAATAACCTCAAAATTATTCAACATCCATTCATCTATACTTAGATTTAAATAGTTTTCTGCTAAATATAAATTATAATTTATATAAGCAAGACATTCATCATTACCATTAGACTTTGAAGTATAGATACGACTAAATGCTATGGAGAATAATTCTAACACATTTGGATTTTTAGAATTTTTAGTCAAATTTACTATATCTTTCAACAACTGATTGTCTGTGATTTTTAAAAGAATATCTTTACATTTTAAATACTCTTCTCTTTCAAACAAATCATAAAAAACTACTCTATAATCTTGCATTAAAGTCCCCATCCATCATCAACCACCAAAATTTGTCCGTTAATAAATTTGCTATTATCACTAAGCAAAAATACTAAAGCACCATTTAAATCTTGAGCATCAAGCATACCTTTACTAGTACAATACCCCCTATAACGCTCTAAAAAGCTTTCTGGTTGTTTATCTAAAATTCCACCAGGTGCTATGGCATTAACACGTATGCCAGAATTTGCAAAGTATTTTGCTAAATACCTAGTCATGTGATTTACACCTGCTTTAACGATGCTATACTCAATAGGACTAGTCATACTTGTACCATAATATGTATCAAATTTAGGAGCATACACACCCTGAATACTGCTAATTGAAACAATATTGCCAAATCCTTGGTTTTTAAAGTATATAGAAAACTGTTGCGAACAAAGCAAATATCCACCCATTTGCATATTCATATTTAAACAAAAATCTTCATATTCGACTTCATAAAATGACTTCTTTCCCCAATTTTTTGTCCTTGGGTATGCATTATTTACTAAAGCATCTATTCTGCCATATTTATCGTTAAGATATATAATACACTTTTGGATACTATCTTTTGATGTAATATCAAGCAAGATGCACTCTATGTTTACATTTTGATATTTATTCTCTAGTTGACTTTTTAAGTTATAAGCTAAATCTAAATTTATATCCGCTATAACAGCAATGCCTTGATTTTGGACCACTGCTTCCACAAATGAAGAACCTATTAAACCAGAACCCCCTGTAATAACTACAATTTTATCTTTTAACATATCTTTATCCTAATATTTAAACAATTGTGATATATAGCAACTATCATTCGGTTTTATAATGATGTTTGGATATTGACCTAAAACAATACTATTTGAAGGAATATTCATATTAATAACAAATGAATTTGCCGCAAATATAACATTAGACCCTATTTTACAATCACCAATTACCTTTGCATTACTATACAAGATACATCCCCCCCCCCATTTGTTTCAGTTCCATAGAATTTTCAAATTCTGGATAATATATCTTATTATTTTTCCTTACTCCACCTACAGTGCAATTTTGATAAACACAAAAATAATCAGGATATTTTGCTCTCCCTAAAACAGTTCCAACTGGATGCTCTAACATAAAAACACTAGGCAATTCAATTTCGTAATACATATCAACACTATGTAACATCTTATTTAGAGCATATATTTGCGATGCTAAAGTTAATTTGTTTTTTTTGAATACAATATTCGAAAGATAATATAAAAAAACAGTATATTTAGAAGTATGATGCACATCTTTTAAACTAAAATTTGCATTATAATATTTTGCCGATATATGACTAAAGCAAAAATTCACCTTTTCTAATGCTGAGAGTACATCACTCAAATCTAATTTTTCATCATTATCTATATAAAAAAATTCGAGTTGCTTGCAAATATATTTAAGCAATTTGCTTGCCGTCATAACAAAAATCCTTATTTATCATATTTCAACAAAAATTCTACAAATTTAAGGTCTAATTCGGTATCTATATCCACACTTTTTTCTTCTGGCATTACGTAAAGACCTGTATTATCAGTAAATAAAGTATTTGAATTTAATAAAATTTCTTTTTTCCAAATATAAATACTTGCATTCATATCATAACATTGAGGAGCATCTTGTCTTCTCAATACAGAGCTAGATAATTTTTTTGATAATACTACAGTATTTTTATTTCCATTTTGTTCTATTTCCACCATATTAAAATAAGGATTTTTTCTTGATGGTGAAGCACTTATTAAAATATCATTATCATCTTTTATAAATTGTTCATAAGCATTTATAATATCACTAACCTCTCTTAAGGGACTCGTAACATCAAGGTCAATAACTATATCATATTGCTCTTGATAATAATCTTCACTTTTTTTTACAGCATCTTGGATAACTTGCAATTTACCAGCAGAATCTGAAGCCATATGAGGATCTCTTAAAAAAAATACCTCAGCACCCCATTTTTTACCAATATCCGCTATTTCCTGAGAATCAGTGCTCAATACCACATGTTTAAAAAGCCTTGATTTTAAAGCTTGTTCTATAGTATATGCAATTAAAGGTTTTCCAGCAATATCTCGTATATTTTTATTTTTAACTCCCTTACTACCACCCCTACATCCAATAATGCAGATATTATTTCTTTCCATATTCATATTTTTCATCCTCATAAGTGTTTTCATAGTATTTTTCGATTCTTGAATATTTGGCAAAATTTTATTTTTATCTTTTTTTAAGACATCCTCATGCATAGCTTTAAATAAATCATTTCTTTCTAAAGAAACAACTTCTTTTACAACCTCACCATTAATATTTATAACCTCTAAAGTATTTTTAACCAAGTTTAAAACAAAATTAGAAGTTTTTGTATATATAGTAATTTCTCTTTTGATTTTTTTACTAAAATAATTTACCAAAAAATTAATATTAATATTATTTTCTGTTTCTATAATAAAATTACCTATATCATCACTTGTTATTTCGAGTTCAGAAATTTTTTTATTTATTCCTATAATTTTTTTAAATTTACCAAATAACCATTCAGCATAATCAACCTCATGACTTAAATCAAATAATACACCTCCTCCTAACTCTTTAATAGCACTATAATTTTTTCTATAATCAATATCAGGTCTCCAATTTGGCAAATATGATTCACAAACAATTTGAACAAAATATGGTTTTTCTTTATCTATTATATTTTTTAATTGCAAAATTAATGGATGATATCTTAAAACATAAGCTACATAAAATTCATTATAATTTTTACTGCTAAAATTAACACTCATATGGAATAACGGCTTTTCCACTAAAATTATTTTATTTGAAACTAGCTTATCTAAAAGTATTATATTATCAAGATGTATCGAAGTTGGAGTTGCAATAACAAAATAATCATATGAATTTATATCTTTAACTACGTTTATAGATTCATAAGTTGTATATTCGAGATTATTTTTTGAACTTATAGTATGAATTTCGTAATTAAAAAAAGTTCTCAAAACAAATGCATGCCTTTGCCCAATAGAACCATAGCCCACAATCAAAACTTTCATTATTATATACCTAAATAAGATATATCGCTATTTGCTTTTTGATACTCTTCATGTCTTCCTATATCAATCCAATAATCTTCTATAAGATAACAGTATTTTTTTGTATAATCAACTATATCTTCAAACAAACTTGGCATATCATAAAATTCGTTTTTTGGTATATTATGTAAAATTTGAGGATCTAATACATAAACTCCAGAATTAACCAAAAAATACTGTTTAGGTTTTTCTTTAATATTAACAATTTGATTTTCATCATTACACTCTATAACCCCATAGGGATTTTGAATGAAATGCTCCCTAACACCCATAGTTGCTAATGATTTTTTTTCTATATGATATTTAACCATAGCGTTAAAATCTACGTTTACAATCACATCTCCATTTATAACAAAAAAAGGCTCATCACCAATATCTTTAATCAAACTTAGTGCACCCGCTGTTCCCATTCTTTTTTGTTCATGAATATACTCAATAGAAACACCAAAATCAGAGCCATCTTTAAAATACTCTTCAATTGTCTGAGCCTTATAATTAACACATAAAATAAAGTGAAAAAAACCTTGTTTTTTAAATTTTTCAATGATTATTTCTAGTATAGGTTTATCGCCAACCTTTAACATAGGTTTTGGAATATCTTCTGTTAATGGTCTAAGTCTAGTTCCTAAACCTCCGGCCATAATAATTATTTTATTGTTTTTATTTATAATTTTATTCTCCAAGATATTTTCAACCCTAATAATACAACCACTATCATCAACGATGGGAATTTGATAAATGTTGTGTTTAGTACATAGTTGGATTATTTTTTCTATATTATCATTGCAATGAGCAGTAATTGGATTATAATTTACAATTTTTTCAATTTTATCTTCTAATGTCATATTGCTCAATAAAGCTTTTCTAATATCTGGATCTGTTATAATACCCCATTTATTTTTATCTCCAACAACAAGCATTCTTATAGAAGTATAATTACTTAAAAGTTTTAATGCTTCTTTAATAGTAATATTTTTAGAAATATATTTCATCATCTTACCCTTTTAATTCCTCAATAATGAACTGCCGAATTGCTTTTTGTGTATGAATTTTTGTTTCTTCAAAAGGCAAGGATAGAGTTTCTTTTTTTAAATGCTCATAAAATTCATTATAATCATTAATAAAAATCAAGTTTCCATTTTCAATCTCTGTCTGATAGTGTTTACTTGTACTCTCGTTAAAAATAAAACTTGCAACATTATCTTTCCATTGCACAAATTCTTTTGAAGCAGCAGAACCAGAACTTATTGCACAATTGCAAACATTAAATAGTTCCCCTATAACACAATTATCAAAATCATCACCAATTAATAAATTATTATGTGGAATACCAAAAAAATCATTAGTAGAAAATTTCTTTACTGGATTTGGATGATGTCTTAAGATAAACAATACATCTTCATTTGAATTAGCAACTATGTCTTTAAATATATCAGGAAGATCCATTGCTAGCAAAAATACAACAATTTTATTATATTTTTTAAACATGTTGTTATATTTATTTTTAATAAAACCAGAAATAAATCTTTTTTGTATGTACAAATAAGGATTACCTAATAAAACGGCTTTGTGCTTTAAGCCCGTAAACTCCTTTTCAATATGCCGACAATCTTTCTCGCTTCTCATAAAAAAATAATTAGGCAGGCTCTCATAGCCCTCTCTTGGCATAATTTTATACCATCCGTTATAAGTTGGGTTTACTCCGCCAATCAATTCACCATCTTGTATATCAGCTGTTTTAATACCAAGTTCTTGAGCTGCAACAAACAAAGGAGCGTTCCACTGCAAATGATGACAAACAACCAATTTTGGCTTCAATTTTAATAATAACTCTTTATACCAATCCTTGATAAAAAATTCCCAATCAAAAAATATTTTCAAAGAGTCTTTTGTGAATTTTAATCCAGTAGTTTTTTTTAGAACATCTAAAAAATCCCAGCTAAATGGTAATTCTTCCGCATAACCTCTTTTGAAAATATAAGGATATATTAAAGGTATATAAGGATGATGAAAATCATCTGGCGTTAAATCTATATCTGAAGACTTAACAATTCCTATCTTTTTTACAGTTACAGTCTTTGAAAACTCTTCAACAAAAGGATCTGTAAGTCTTTGGTAAATTTTACCACCTACTGTTAAGTTTTCGCCACTTGAAATATGTGTAAAGAAAAGAATATCAACTTTATTCTCTTGCAGTTCTTCAATCTCAACAGCATTTAATCTCTCTTTTATTGTCTGACGTATTCTATAAGGAATTTTACTTTCCCCTCCGCCTTGCAAAATATATGGAGAATCTACATCGATTCCTTTATTACTAAGCATAGTCATTCTAATCCACAAATAATTTCTCAAAAAAGGATAGATGTAAGTATTTTGAATTTTTAAACAATTCACAGGATACATTTTTTCAAAATTATATATACGTTGCCATAATATGTGTAAAGATACCAACTGATTTTTTTGCGAAGTATTAATGTCAAACTTCGAATTTAAAAATTTTACAATCCATCTAGCTCTTTTCTTTAAGAAACCTTTTAATTTAAAATTAATAATCTTTTCTAACATTATAAAACTCTTTCTTTTAAAAGCATAAATGCTTCAGCATACACTAGTTTATCTTTTCCACCCAAAGAACAACCTCGGTATAATGCTAAGGCTTTTAAATTTTCAATGCTTCTTGGAAAAGGCAATGGTTTTAACTCACTTTTGTATATTTTCATGATATCACATTTTTTATTAATAAATTCTGTAATATCAACAAAAACATTTGGAGCAAAACTTTGACTTGAAAAAGCAGGTGCAAATTCCGTCTCGCTAACTGTTTCCATCATTAATACTTTTTCTATACTAGGATATCGAAAAGACTTAGTACAAGAGTAAGCTGCTTCAAAAATTATACGATGATCGCTATGCACATCGTAAGCAAATGGCAAATAAATAATATGAGGTTGAATATTTGTAAAAATCTCAGAAAATTTTTTTACCAAATAATTTTTAGAATACTCATCGATTTTTGTTGTTTTTAAACCTAATCGATAGCAACTATCAAAATCATACATTTTACAAACCTGCATGATTTCTTCTTCTCTTTTTAGCACCTGCTCTCTTGTGTAACCTTCACTTTCATATATATCTGTACAAAAGACACAATGTACTCTATCACCATGTAGCTTGTGCTTTAACAATGTTCCTCCCACTCCCAAAGTTTCATCATCTGGATGAACTGCAATAACAACAACATCTCTAGCATAAGTTGCTTTTAACATACCATTTCCTATCATGCAAATCAATACTGTTGATAAAATCATAAATTTTATCAACAGAAGTCTCATCTCCATAAGGATTGACCAAATCTTTTATTGTGCTTCTATACTTATCATTATAACATGATTTTTTTATAGCATTTACAATATCATCTCGGTTGTAATCTACAAAAATCACATTTCCTGCATTTAGCCTTCCTTTCTGTCTATTACCTATATTTACAACAGGTAATTTATAGTAAGGAGCCTCTAAAATACCCATACTTGAATTTCCTACCAGACATAGTGCGTTACGAATTATATTTACGAAAATATCACGTGGAATAGTTTTATAAAATCGAATACATGAATATTTTCCTTCTAACTCCTCAATTGCTCTAAGAATTTCAACACTCCCAGGATCTGAATTAGGATAAATACCAATTATATATAAATCATTATCCTCTGCAAACTTAGCAGCAGTTTCTAGTGCAAAATACATTTGCTTATACGAGTCATGCATTTCAGAGCTTAATGGGTGTTTTAAAAACACAAAATACCCTTTATTCTGTATATCTAATTTTAAATATTCAGACAACACATCTTTATCTTTTAATGGAATACTAGCAATATTAGCATATGAAGTACTTCCACTATTTAGTATTCTCCATTTATCTTCGCTAATATTTAACAAATTATTTGCATATTGCTCTGTAGTTACACAGTGAATATGAGCCAACTTTGAACAAGCAAGCCTTATAGGATCATCTGCATTTCCATAAACAGGATCGCCTCCTCCATAGTGTATAGTCAACACATTCATATAATTTCCCACAATACATGTTGCTATACTTTCCTCTCTATCGCCTACAACAAGTAAAAAATCAGGCTTTACCCTTTCAACCGTCTGAGATAAGCTAGATATAAGAAATCCAACTCCTTTACTTCTTTGCACAATTCGATCTGTATTCAACAAGCAATCAATTTTATCAGCTATTTCAAAACCATCATTCTCGATTATTTTATAAGTTTCTCCATGAAGACTACTTAAATGTGCACCACATATAACCACTAAAACATCAAATTCCGCATTTTGAAATTTTTTAAGAATAGGGTGTAAATAATCATACTCGCTTCTTATACCAGTTACTGCTAGAATTTTTTTCTTTACCAACATTTCACCAAAACCTCTCTTAAATTTGTTACAGCAAATTCCACGTTTGCAATATTTTTACTATCATTCTTATTCACCCAAATAGCTTTTATCCCGACTCTTTCCGCTCCAACTATATCTGTCAATAAATTATCTCCAATAAAAATAACATTTTCTATGTCTTCATTTAAACTATCCAAAACCATTTTAAAAGATTTCTCATGAGGTTTCTCATAATCTTTTCCAAGACTTCTAGCATAAAATATCCTAGGTTTGTACTTTTTTAGTTCTTTTATGCATTTTATTTTATTTTCTTGAACACTTACTACACCATTTGTTAAAATAGCTATTTTTACCCTTTGACGCTTCAAAAAAACTAACAATTCCCTAGCATCTTCATAAAGTGGCATATTAAATGATATATTCTGATATAACGCGAAGAGTTCCTCTTGTTTTTGTTTTGAATAAAAATTTATATTATGCAACCAAAACGAAAAAATATCATTTGATTTTTCTCTTAAATTTTCATTATCAATAAAATCATTCTTATTAAAGTCTAAACCATATTTTTTACTAAAAATATGCAAAACTTCTGCTATATACATATTTTCGTTATACAAAGTATTATCTAAATCGAAAATAACAGCTCTGATATTTTTATTTAAAAAAAACATCTAAATAGGCTCTAGTCATTTTTAAATCAAAATCAACCACTTTAGGGATAATTCTTTTATTTTCAACAAAATGCTCAACAATTAACTTTATCCAATTTTCACTAGCATGAAATGCCAATGAGCTACCACCACCTAGTCTTGGATTTACTTCTATAAAATAAATTTCACCTTTTTCTGTTTCAAATACCTGAAAATTTATAGGTCCAATAAAATATATCTCTTTGGCAATTTTTTTAATAAAACTTTCAATCACACGATGATAAGCAACTGAACTTTTAATCGATTTACCCTCTCTAACATCAATCCTTTTTCTTGGTATAATATAAATTGGGTCGCCATTTTGATCAAAAAAACAATCCACTGTATATTCTTGTCCAACAATTTTTTCCTGAGTAATACAACTCCATTCATTATTGACTTGGTAATTCCTAGAATGAAATTCTATACCTGCTCCACCTCTTCCATTTCTAGGTTTAATTACTCCTAAATTTTTATAAATCTCAGTTTTTGGAGTCGGAATAGATATTTTTTTAAAAAATAAATATGTCTCCCATTTATCAGTAAAAATCTCAATAGTTTCTTTTGGAGAAACAATAACATTAATACCCATATTTTTAAATTCTTCCTTAAGACAACTCCACCCCAATAAACTATCGTCCAAAGTTGGAATAACTATGTCGATTTTAGACTGTACTAACAATTTTTTTGTTTTTTCCCATAATTTAGCATCTTTAGTAGACGGCATTGTAATAAATTCATCTGCGATATTATACGCTGCATTAAACGAATCAATATCGCTTGCACACGCTATACAACCAATTTCTTTTATAGCATTTATAATATATAAACTTGTCAAACTTCCACTTGCTTCTGTTAAAATTCTGTATTTCTTTTCCATCATAATACAATCAACTCATCTATATCAAAATTTTTTTCTGCAACTTTACCAATAATATTATCCCACTCCATCGGTGAAATTCCATTACCAGGTCTTTTAACACCTAAATTTTTTTCTGTGAAGAAATCACCTTTTTTTATAGGACTTGCCGCAACCAACGATTTTCTTCCTATGTTGATATTTTTAGTTTCACTTTCACTTGGCTTTTTAATGCCATTGCCTAAAGCCTGTTCCAATTCTCTTATAGATTGAACCATAGTTTTCAATTCATCAGGATTTAAAGAAGCTAAATGATCAGGTCCTTGCATATTTTTATCAAGCGTAAAATGCTTCTCTATTACACAAGCTCCCATTGCTACTGCTGCTATAGGTATAGTCACACCTAGAGTATGATCTGAATATCCCACGGGCAATTTAAACGCCTCCTTAATAGTTTGCATAGCCTTAAGATTCACATCTTTAAAAGGCGTAGGATACTCGCTGTTACAATGTAAAATAGTGATTTTATTTCTTTGAGTACCATTATCTATCAAAACATCCAAAGCCATTTCAATTTCACCTAAACTTGTCATTCCGGTTGATAATATTATATTTTTATTCAATTTCGCAATTTTTTTTAAGTAAGGTAAATTGGTTATTTCACCACTTGGTATTTTAAAAATTTCAACACCAAGCTCAACGAGCAAATCAATACTTTTTAAATCAAAAGCAGTAGAAAGAAATTTAATATTACATTTTTTACAATGTTCTATCAAAACTTCATGATCTTGCTTAGAAAGCTCCAATTTTTTAATCATGTCAAACTGACTTTCTTCGTGAGAAGTTGTTTTAAGTTGATATTCTGCCTTTTGTGCATTTTTACTTATACAAAGCTCTGTTTTAAAAGTTTGAAATTTAACATAATCAGCCCCAGCTTCACTAGCTACTTCTATAAGTTTCTTCGCTAAATTCATATCCCCATTATGATTAACACCCGCTTCAGCTATAATTAATGTTTTTATCATTATTTTTCCTTAATATTGAAAATTAATTTTTTTTCTAGTTCTAAAACATTTTTGTTTCGCTCAGCAATTCTTTTAGCAGGTGCTCCAAAATATATTCCATAGGGTTTTGTTTTACGCATTACCAAACTTAAAGCTCCTACACTCACACCTTCTGCTAGCCCTCCACTATTTGGAAGTACAACACTATTTGAACCTATTAAACAATGTTTCTCTATAATAATTTTCCGACTCAATACATTTTTATATTCATTTGGTACCATAGGATTACTCATAAACATTCCGGTATAATCATCTGTTACACTAAAAATTTTACAACCACTTGAAATTCCTACAAAATTTTCCACTGTAATTCCATCAATACCACCTGTTAAAATTGATCCCGCTCCAATGTGTACATAAGATTTAATATTAATCGGCCCTATCAGAATAACAAAATCATCTATTCTTACATTATCTAAAATTTCAATACAAGCTATATTGTATAAACTAGTTTTTTTACTAATTAATACATTTTCTCCTATTTTTTTGAAACCTAATTCGAGCAATTCCTGTCTTGTATAAAAACCAATTTGATTCATTTTATCCTCTTATTT